>CADCDV010000104.1 GCA_902800255.1 uncultured Erysipelotrichaceae bacterium
CAGTTAAATAATTGTTTGATGTGTTCGCCAAAGCGGTGTTCGTGTCATTAAAAAGATCGAGGTTGCTTTCCCTGACGCGGTTATTGGACAAGCGGATGTATTGCCACTCAGTCAGAAGAAGGCCGAGCACGAAAAAAATGTTGATTAAAATGATTACGATATTCGCGTACTTTGCTTTCGAGGCTTTGTTCATTTAACTTATTTTACATTATTCTTTAGGGAAGTATGAAATCGATATATCATTAACTTAAGGAACAGGCAGGATAATTCTATGAAAAGAACCAACCGTGTTTTTGCGTTATTAGGCCTATCTTTTCTTGTGCTTAACGCATGTGGCCAAAACAAAACCGAGGACTTTGTCCCGAAACTCGACACCAACACCGAATGCCGCTTAACCGTAAGAGGCCACTACGAGAACTTCGAGGCCTTGACCGCTGAGTTCCACAACTTCAACGAGTACTATCCAAAAGTCGAACTCAATTACGAATACGACAAAGACCACAAGAAGAACATCTCGCTCTCCCTTAAGGGAGATACCCCACCGGATATCTTCTTTACCTACCCAACCATCGACTTCTCAGAGATCGACGAATACACCGAAGACCTCTCCGATTCGTCGCTTGGTTTTGATCTCTCCTGCATCCGCGACGGACTTCTTTATCGTGATTCCAAAAACAAGGTCCCATACCTTCCTGTCTACACGACTTCCTATGGAATGCTCATCAACGAGAACCTTTTCAAGAACAACAACATCAAGGTTCCTACGACCTACAGTGAGCTCATCTCTTCATGTGACGCATTTAGCAAATTAACACCAAAAATCTATCCGATGCTCGGTCATGAGAGCATGGTCATGTACCCTCTCTACTTCCCACATCTCTGCGCTTCTTTGGTTAATAACCAAACAGCGGTTAATGACCTTAACACTATGGCGCCTAATGCCGGTGAGCATTTACGCGCTAGCTTAGAGATTGCTCACGACTTCATGAGCAAAGGCTATGTCGATCTTGATGAATGCTTAACGAACATCGCTGACGATTACGACAAGACCATCAAACGTTTCTATAACGGAGACGTTGCCATGATGCTCGCCAAAGGCGGAACCGTCTCTGGAACCGAAAAGAGAGAAAGCCAATCTGAAGCCTTCACCAAGAACCCATTCAAATATAGCTTCCACCCAGTCCCATCAACCGATAAAGGCGGTTACTTCTATAACACCGTCGACCTTTGCTTCTCGGTTAACAAAAAGAGCCAGAACTTAAGCATGGTCAATGAGTTCATGAGATTCCTTATCTCCTCGACGAGTCTCAACCGCATGGCTAAAGCCAAGCGTATGATCACCCCATGCAAGGATATGACCTTCGATGAAGTCTATTCCGCATTCGGCAAGATCGATGCCAGCCGCATCATCAACCCATCGCAGATAGGCTTGCTCGATGCCGCAGATAAGCAAGCCAGGAAAGCTGGCATCGCCGTCTGCCAAAAAGGCATGAGCGTCGATGAAGCCGTAAGAACCTTTGGTTCGTTTGAATAGAATAGCAAAAAGAAAGGGCTCGCTTGAGCCCTTTTTCTTATTGTTTTTTCTTCGCCGAAACGATGAGCGCGCTTGATATGAGAATGAGTGGAAGCACAAGAGTCAGGTTCGGGAAATAAGAGATAAGCGTATCGCCCTCAAGGTTTTTATAAACGAAGTAGTAGAAGCAGTAGCAACCTGCAGCACTGACAGCGAACAAGAGGATGATCACGAGGTATTTGAGGGCCGCTTTACGGCTCTTAGCTTTCTCTTCGCCAAAGATTGCATCATAGGTTGATATAGCAAGGCGGCCCATGTTCGCGGTCATCATGGTCGCGGTGTATGGTTGTTCGTTAAAGGAAGCAAAGCTTTTGGTCAAGAAGCCGCCGATGATGGCGATAAGGCCATTTGAGATGATGTTTGGCCAAGCGAATTTGTCTGGACTCTTTGTTTCTGGATCGAAAATGGTTGGGATAGCCATAACAACAAGAAGTAGTCCGACGATGACCGAAAGCTCAATGACGTGGTATTTCTTTTCGTCTTCTTTGGCAATCTTATCTTCGATAAGTCTAGCGAGGAAAACGCCTGCTGCGAAGAGAATGACAACCGGGATATAAGTTAAAAGTTCGAGAGGGGTTCCTTTGACAATGCTGACAACACCATAAACGAGGTTGCCAGTCATCATCATTCCCCAGAAGCCGCGGTAGTAAAGAGAATAGGCTTCAAGGAATCCAGCGGCACATGTCAAAAGGAGGGCGATAATGAAGCCAACCTTTGAATGTTTTACGATGCTTTTCTCTTCTTCGTTTTTCACGTGGCAAGTATATAACAGAGGGCACTTCACTCCAACCAGTTTTTTGCACGAACGAAATCATTTGCCTTGAACAAAAGTGGAAATGAATGACATTATATTTTCGAAGACGTTTTATTTAATAAAAGATGTCCCGTTAACCAGAAGGGGGGTTAATTATGGAATTCTTGAAATTAGCGGAGCAAAGATACTCCGAACGCGCCTTCGATAAAGCGCACCAAATCGAGGAAGAAAAGCTTTCAAAGATCCTTGAGGCAGGAAGGCTTGCTCCAACGGCTTGCAACTTCCAGCCACAGAAGGTTTATGTCCTTAGGACCGAGGATTCTCTTTGGAAGGCGGCTAAGCTCACTCACACGTACGACGCTCCAATCGTTCTTCTTGTCTGCTATGACATGAACATCGTTTGGAAGAATGCCCGTGAGGAAGGCTTCCACTCTGGTGAACAAGATGCCAGCTCTGTCTTAACATCGATGATGTTTGAGGCGGAAAGCCTTGGACTCCATAGTCTTTGGATCAGGGGATTCAATTCCAAAGCCGTTGCAGAATCCTTTGAGTTACCTGAGAACATTAAGCCGGCTATGATGCTCGCTATCGGCTATCCAACTAGTGCTTCGGCCCCATCGCCTAGGCACAAAGACAGAAAACCTTTAAGCGAAACAGTTGAGGAGAAGTAAAAGCAATATTCTTTATTCTTTGGAATAAATGAGGCAAAATAGCACCATGCTATATTTAGGAATTGATATCGGTGGAACGTCCATCAAGTGCGCATTTGTTAACGAAGAAGGCGCAATTAGTCACCCATTCACGATGAAATTCATCAAGGGTGCTAAGCAGAACGAAACACTCAGCAAACTTGGCGATTTGATTAACGCCAACGTGAAGGCCGTCAGGGCTGAAGGTTTTGAAGTTGGTGGAATCGGCATTGGCTGCCCAGGTT
>CADCDV010000105.1 GCA_902800255.1 uncultured Erysipelotrichaceae bacterium
ATTATGGAATAAGAAATATAAGGAATATCTAGGTCTAGACGTTCCTTCCGATAAGGTGGGAATCCTCCAAGACGTCCATTGGAGCGATGGCTCGTTCGGGTATTTCCCTTCCTATGCCTTAGGAAACCTCTATGGCGCGATGATCAAAGAGAAGATTGAAAGCGAGATGGACTTCGAAGGCGCGATCAAAGAGAACCGCATCGACAAGATCGTCGCTTGGATGAGGGACAACGACTACTGCTACGACTATCTCAAACCAAACGATTGGATCATGAAGGTTGTCGGTAAGCCATTAAGCGCTGAACCGTATATCAAATACCTCAAAGAAAAGTTTGAGTAAAAAAGAAAAAGGGCTGCGATTTGCAGTCCTTTTTTGATTTTTGTTTAACGTTCCTCGCGGAAGTAATTGACGCCAAGAGAACCTGGCGGCAAGACGTTTTTCTTACCCAATATCGAAGTGAAGATAAGAACGACAACGGTCATGATGTATGGGATCAAGACAAGGAATTTGCCAGTGACCATGTCCGCATTGATGTAGCTTGGGATTGAGTAAAGGAAGGCGAAGACGAGCGAACCCGCGATAGCGATGAGCGGATTCCAAACCGTGAAGATAACGAGGGCGAGAACCATCCATCCAAGATTCTGGAGGTTTCCTGTGCCATTCCAGCCGCCTTGGAGACGGATCATGTTATAGAAGACGCCACCGATACCTGCGATTCCGCATCCGATAATCGTAGCCATGTATTTGTACTTGTCGGTGTTGATGCCAGCTGCGTCGGCTGTGGCAGGGTTTTCGCCAACGGCCCTGAGAGACAAGCCGATTCTTGTCTTATTAAGGACGATGAAGACAACTATGGCCAAAATGAAGCAAATATAAACAAGCGACGGCTGGGAGAAAATGTTGGCGATCGCATTGTCGCTTGCGATGAAACCCATATGCCAATTCGAATTGTCGAAGGTGGTACCGGCCGCACCAAGGGTTGCATTAGTGAGGTGGGTGCCATAAATCTTTGCGGCCACCTCAAAGAGGCCGTCGCCATCATCACGACGCATCAAGGTCATGAAGAAATCGCCAACGCCAGCGCCAAAGGTGGTGAGAGCCAAACCTGTGACGTTTTGATTGGCTTTGAGGGTTGTGGTAAGGAAGGAATAGATGAGTCCTCCGATCGCTCCGAAGGCAAACGAGAACACAATGCCCAAAAGAACGAGCAAGAGATACGAAATGAGCTCAACGAAACCGAAAGCGTTCGCCGTAACAGGCATAGCGGGGTAGATGAAGTTCATGTAGATTAACGAACCGATTCCACCGCCGACAACGCCAAAGCACATGACGCCAGGGATACCGAGGTTGAGGTTTCCAGCTTTTTCGCTGATGGTTTCACCGATGCAGCCGAATAAGAAGACGACGCTAAGGGTGATGACGCTTGGAAGCGAACTTCCTAATATCTCAAAGAAATTCATATTATTTGCTTCCTTTCTGCGACTTCTTCTTGCCGCTTGTCGCCTTTTTCTTTGAAGGGCTTGTTTCAGGTTCTGCAATCTGTTTCGCTCCATCTAAGCTGACCTGATTCTCTTCATCAGAATCATCAATTGATTCTTTAGCAGGCTTTTCTTTCGCTTTGTCTTTGATCCTAAAGAGTTTCTTGAAGAAGCGGCCGATAGCAACGAATACCTTCGCAAAGAAGCGGCCGACAGGAACGAACACCTTCTTGAAGAAGCGGCCTACAGGTCCAAAAACCTTCTTGAAGAAGCCACCGATAATCTCTAATACATCGGTCTCTTTTCCGTTCTTGTTGTACATGATTTTGTATTCGATAAAGAACTCAGAGGCGATGACGAAGAGATAGATGAGACCCATGACGATGCTTGTCGCAGAAGCGTCCGTAATGTATCTCGAGTTCGCCATCTGGACCTGACCCATGCCCTTCGTGATGAAGGTGATGAACATGGCGGTGAAAATGGTGACTATTGGGTTGAACTTACCAAGCCAAACGGCCATGATCGCCGTAAAGCCCATGCCTCTATGAGTCGTCTCAGCGGTGATTGTGTAGTCAACGCCAGAGCCGATCAGGAATCCGACGAAACCACAGAGCGCACCAGACATAATCAAAGTGCGGATGATGACCTTTTTGCTGTTGATGCCGACATACTTTGCGGTTTTAACGGATTCTCCGACAACGCTTAACTCGTAACCGTGTTTGCTGAATTTCAAATAGAAGAGAATGCCGACAAACAACGCGGCAATGAGGATGATGATGAGCAATTTATCATTGAAAAGGACTGGAAGCCTTCCGTTGCTCTGCGTAGGAACGACGTTGGAATTGCCAGGGAATCTCCAATAAATCCAAACGGAAACAAGACCCGTGGCGATGTAGTTCATCATGAGGGTGAAAAGCGATTCGTTCGTGTCGAAGAACGCTTTGAAAATGGATGGGATGGCAGCCCATATCGCACCAGCGGCAACCGAAGCGACAACCGAAATCAAAACGACCGCTATGTCAGGCATATTGCCGCCAAGTTCGACCATCATGATGAGGCAGACCAAAGCGCCGATGGCAATTTGGCCGTTTCCACCAAGGTTCCAGAATTTCATTTTGAAAGCTGGGATGAGAGCAAGACCAACTCCAAGGAGAAGGGCGCTATCTCTTAAGAACTCCCAAAGTCTGTCAAAATTTCCGCTTAAGAGGTCACCGAAAGTGCCTTTGAAAAGATTGCCGAAAGAAAGGAATGGGTTGATTCCATAAGCCATGGTCAACACGAGGAGGCCCATGAAAACCGCAAAGATGATGAATCCGAAACGGATGAGAATCGATTGCCAAAGAGCCATGTTGAAGCGCTTCTCAACATGGAAGAGCTTCTTCTTTTCTTTTTTGGCCTTTTCCGTTGGAAGCGGTTTAACCGAATTGTTGTTATTAAGCATTATTCTCGCCTCCAGTTTCTTCTTCGCCTTCGTTTTTCTTGGTCATAAGCAAACCAACTTCCTCTTTTGTCGTGGTTCTGGCATCGACGATACCGGAAACCCTTCCTTCGCACATGACGAGGATGCGGTCGCAAAGAGCGAGAAGGACATCAAGGTCTTCGCCGACGAAGATGACGGCGCTGCCCTCGCGCTTTTCTTTATCGAGCAGGTTATAGATGAGATACGAGGAGTTGATATCAAGACCACGTACTGGGTAAGCGGCCATGAGGACTTTCGGAGAAGAGGAAATCTCTCTTCCGACGAGAACCTTCTGAACGTTGCCGCCGGAAAGCTTT
>CADCDV010000106.1 GCA_902800255.1 uncultured Erysipelotrichaceae bacterium
AAGAAAGGAGCGCATGGGATTTAGCACTGAGCGGGTAGAGCGCAAGCATGCCCACGACTATGTCTCTTATGTCGACAAAGGGTCGGAGCGGATGATTGTAGAGGCTCTGAAGGCTCTCTTGCCCGAGGCAGGATTCATCACCGAGGAGGGGCTTGCCTCACATAGCGACGAACAGACGCTTTGGGTGGTTGATCCTCTCGACGGCACCACTAACTTCATTCACGGCTTTTCACCCTATGCCGTATCGATAGCGCTCATACGAGGACGTGAGATACTTATAGGAGTGGTCTATGAGGTGTGTGCCGATGAGTGTTTCTATGCCTGGCAGGGTGGGGGGGCATATCTCGACGGTAAGGCCTTGCATGTAGGCAACAGCGCTATCGGCGATGCCTTGCTTTGTCTGCAACTGCCATACAACAGCGATGCCTATAAGCCTGTGATAAAGCAGCATCCGAATGATTGGCTCTGCAGCGATGGCCTTATGTTATGTTGCTGCTGGCAGGCTCGATGCCTATGCCGAACGATATATCGGTCAATGGGACTATATGGCTGGAGCCCTGATTGTTATGGAGGCTGGTGGAAAGGTTACCAACTATGAAGGCGGCGAATACTTCATGGAGGGCGACAGCGTAATCGCCACCAATGGCATCATCCACGATGACATCTTCGATGCAATAGCACAGTGGGGTCAGGATACTTTGTGACAATTTTATTTCACAAAGCCTTTTGTGCGCCATTTGCCCGACCGCCAGCGGCGTAGGAGAATCACACCACGGATATTCTCGTCAAGTGCGAAGCCAACCCACATTCCGACAAGACCAAAACCGAGGGGAATGCCGATGACATAGCTTACACCGACGGCAACGCTCCATTGGAAGATTACGCCTACAACGAAGGGATATACGGTGTCGCCTGTCGCTCGTAACGTGCTGCCTGCAAAGATGTTGGCCGTACGACCTACTTCAAGGAAGATATCAACGAAAAATACCCAAACGCCCATTCTGATGATGTCCTGATTGTCGGTGAAGGCGCTAAGTATGCCTTCCCCTGCCAGTGCGAGTAGTATGGAGCCTGTGAGCGTGATAATCATCGACCAGCGGAAGAAGTAGTTACCTAGGATATAAGCCGCCTGATGACGTCGCTGCCCCACAAGGTGTCCCACGAGTATGTCACCGCCCTGGGTGATACTCAGACAGAACAGATAGACGAACATGATGATGTTGTGGCAGTAGGTGCGTGCGGCCAAGGCTTCGTTGCTTATCTGATTGATGAAGAATGTGATAACCACCTGCGAGAGACTGTAGGAGATGTTCTCGCTCATTGATGGTATGCCGATATACAGCAGGTTCTTCAATTCCTGCCATGGCATCGGCCGGAAGTAGCGCAGAGGGAATCTGGGGATGTGAATGCGGAAGTGGATGATGGCGAGTAGCACCATGGCAACGGCCCTGCATATTGCGGTGGAGATGGCAGCACCCCTCGTGACGGAATCCGCCATGGTCGCAGAACTGCCGGAGCAGGAGCTTCATCTCCATTAGGCTGATAGAACGTAATGTCATACGCAATGAAATCGATGACATCGCCTTCGACGACACCGGCGTCTCCTTTGGAGAAGGTCTGGCAGACATAGAAGAAGGAGTGGATGTTGTATCCAGGATCAAGGAACCTTAGGAAGATGCCTCTAAGCTCTTCGTTCTTGAAGTGCCTGATGTATTTCTCAAGCGCAACATGTTTGTAATGGGCGAAAGGAAGGGCCATTGGCAAAAGAGAAATGCCATAGGCGAGATACTGGAACCAGTTCATGAGGTCGAGAGGCTTCTTGACTGGGATGTGGGTGAAACGATAGACCTTGACGGTGTTGAGGAATCTCTTGATCGCTCTCTTGTCTTCTGGGAAGAAGGTGAGGAATTCGTTCTCGAGTTTGTCGAGGTCGCTATAGAAGGTGAAGAACCTGCCGTCTTTGAGCTGGAACTTCGTTAAGTATTCGGTTGGGAAAATCTCTGGGTTGCCATCGAAAGCGCCGATATGCTCCCAAAGAGGGTAGAGCTCACTTGTTGGTTCAGTGCCAACGATCCAGTGGGCGCAGCCATCGATATACTGGCCTTTTCTATACCAGCCAGTGCACTCTCCGCCAGGGATGTAGTGCTTCTCATAAATCTCCACATCAAAACCATTGTCGAGGAGATAAATCCCCGTGGTGAGGCCGGAAACTCCGGCTCCGACAACTATGACTTTTGGCTTGCATGTGTAATTCATTTAGTTTTGGAAACGACTTATTATAAACGGAGACTATGCGGTTCGTCTATTTTAGTATTTTCCCTTCAGTTATCTTGACGGGCAAATAATGATAAAATCATCTTAACCATGAAACGCACAACGGATGAGATGATCTACATCTTAAGCGAGTACGCTATAAGCCATAAGGACGAGATCCGTGATTTCGATGACCTCACTCCTTATATAGCCAAGCATCCGGAAATTTTCGGAAAAAAAGGCGAAGAGGATTCAGAATCCTACAAAGCCTACTACGAAGGCGAGAACACTTTGAACGAAGAAGAGGCCAAGGCTCATTTCAAGAAAGCGATTGAGCTAGACCCTCTTAACTTCGATGCGAGAAGTGAATTACTCGCCCTCGAATCGAAAGACAGTAACCATTACGCCGCCAAAGGCCTAGATATCCAAACGAAAGGCTTAGAGCTTTTCACCAAGAACGAGGAATATAAATCCTATATCGGTAAGTTCTTCGAAACCACAACGACCGCTTCGTTCCTTCGCTTCAGCAAATCCCTCATGGAACAATTCTATATGGCAGGGGAGTATCAGATCGCCGTTTCCTTAGGAAAAGAGATGCTCATGCTCGACCTCGAAGACCATTACAAAGCGAGATACATCCTCTTCAAAGCCTTGGTCGGTTTAGGCGATGATATTGCCATCAAAGAATTCATCAGAGACTACCGTTTCAAGAAAGACGCATACTTCTATGCGACCTTAGGCTTATATAAGCTAAGCAAAGGGTATTCGATTGAAGCCTTTAACATCCTTAGCGATGATTGCCGTATGCATAACGCCTTCATCTCGGATTGCATCCTTTACGCGAACGATTACGAAATCAAAAACGAAAGTGAGAAACCTGTCGAGAATTTCATGGATGAGATTCCTTATGAAGGAAGCCCAAGAGAGGCTCTCAATTACACGGATGACCCTCTTCCGTTTGACGCTTCGGTATTGGAGGAGTTCCAGAACAAGAATCTTTCCGAATACCTAAAGCTTCTTAGTCTGTCGTTTGAAGAAAGCGCGACTATCGTGAGCCTTTGTGAGATCGCTCTTACTAGCAACGTTGAGAAACTCCCTCTTGAGACCATCAAATCCATCTTCAAAGGCGAGTCCAAAGAATATGAATCCCTCCCTGTCTATGGCGAGATCAAGAAAGACGAGAAGATTCTTGGAATCATTAAATCCCTTTCTCACAAGGAGTCCTTTCTCGGTGAGGGATTCAATGATTCCAAGAATCTTCTCGTCTTTCTTGATCTCGCCATAGACAGGGGGGTCCAAGCATCATCATCAAGCATGATGCATATACCGCCTTCATGGCGATTTGCCGACTACAAGAAAAGGGCGAAGTTGCCTCCGCCCAAGCATAATTTAAGCAGGTTTTGCTGATATTATTCGAATTTTAACCAGACTTCGTAGACTTTTCTTTCGCCAACTTGGCCAATGACATAAAGCACATCATCTTTTAAGGCGTAGTTCATTGTAAGGGTCTCGCCTTCTTTTGCTTCGGTGTGGTATGCCATTCTCCAATCGACGAGCTTCTTGCTCTTGAGGTAATCTCCCCCGAGAAGGTCGCAAGCCCATTCAACATAAACGGTGTTGTTCATGTGCTGGTTGATGTCACAGTCGGTGAAGAGGATCTTTCTATTTAAGGTATTGGTGGTCTCAAGTGGAACGATCTTGCTGTCGACGCCTAAGGTCTTCTCACATTCGTCTTTGTATTCGATGTCGAGGTTGATGGCGTTAGGAAGGACAGGCTTTCTGGTTTTGAAATCGATGACCGCCCAAATGGTCTCACATTCAAGAAGGACGTTGCCCTTCATATCGAGAACAGAAGTGAAACGCGGAAGAAAGAACCATTTCGGTGGCTCTGGGAAGGTGACGATCTCAATCTCCTCATCATAAGCAGGGATGCGGTTGACCTTTGTGGCGATTCTTGAGATGACCCAACGCATGCCTTGGTCAAAGATCTTGTCTTTGCCAAAACCTTTGTTGGCGATATCTCTCGCACCGATCTCCTGGATGATCTTAAGAAGGTTAGATAGACGGCAGTTTCCCGTCATGTCGCAATAGCAACTTAGTATTCTTGTTTTCTGTCTCATAAACGTCGTTCAGTATAGCATTTTTGCCTTTTTGAAAGATAGCGAAGGGTGAAAAAGAACAAATTTCGACCATTTAAAAGATTTTGCTAGTAACGGATGAGGGTATAAGATATCCTCGTGAAACTGTATTCATTCGATTTGACAACATTCGCTCCCGAGATTCTTGCAAGGGGGAAAGACTACTTCGAAAACGGCAAAGTCCGAATCATTTGGAATACCCAAAATCATGTCCACGCTTCAGTGAAGGGATCTAAGGGTGAAGCATATAAAGTCCACCTTGTTTTCGATAACGACAACAAGCTCATCGATATGGAATGCTCTTGCCCATATCACCAGCATTGCAAACACGAGGCCGCGGTCATTTATTCTCTTATGGATTCTGTGAAGAAAGAGGAAGAAGTTGGAGAAGGTACATATCAGAGAATCGTCAGTTCGATTAACGACGCTTTCCAAAGGAAATCA
>CADCDV010000107.1 GCA_902800255.1 uncultured Erysipelotrichaceae bacterium
AATGTTTCTTTAAGTCGACAGGCATCCCGTGGGTGACAAGCACGAAGATGAGTTCGGCAAGTTCCATCACAGCAACGCTGATAAGAACATTCTTGAGGGCGCCTAAAGGCCAGGCGATGAAGGAGAAGACGACGACAGGGAGAAGAGCGATGACGACGTCGAGAAGCATGCCGACGAGGTTATCTTTCCTTCTCACATGAGGAGCGCTTTCCTTGATGATTGAAATCGTATCCATTTCCATATGCGTTACTCCCCTCACATTTTGGCGAAGAGCTTGGCTCTTCTCACATAATCCGTGACCTGGATCTTTGAGGTGCAGCTATAGGTGCAAAGGCCACATTCGATGCACTTGAGAGGCTCTAAGAGCTTGATCGTGTCTTTGTCCATGGCTTTGACCGCGTTCATGATCTGAACAGGCTTGAGATGGACTGGGCAAGAAAGGACGCAGGAACCGCATCTGATGCAGTTCTCTTCCTTTGACTCATCATGGTCGAGGACGATGATTGAGGTGACGGTCTTCGTGCAGATGCAATCGTCCGATGGGATTGAGGCACCCATCATTGGGCCGCCGAGGATGAAGACTTTCTTCTTCTCTGGGTGAACGTATCCACCGCACTTCTCAAGGATGTATTTCATCGGGGTGCCGACTCTGATCGAGAAGTTGGATGGGTATTTGATCGCATCGCCGGTGACGGAGACGAAACGCTCAATGACCGGTTTGTTGTATTTGACGTTCTGAAGGAGGCCGACGACGGTTGAGACGTTGAAGTCGACGATGCCATATTCGCTTGGGAGATGTCCAGAAGGGACATCAATTCCTGTTGCGCTTTTGATCATGGCAATCTCCCAGCCCTGTGGGTAGAAGTTTCCGACTGGGCAGACGGTGATGCCTGAGTCAGGCATGGCGCGTAAGAACTCATCGTAGATGGCGATGATGTCTTTGTATTTGTTTTTGATGCAAAGCCTCGCGTCTTTGGTGCCAAAAGCCTGTTGCAAGAGCTTGATGCCTTCAATGACCTCTTCTGGCTTTTCCATCATCATGCGCTTATCGGCGGTGAGATATGGCTCACATTCGACGCCGTTGATGAGGATGGTTTTGATCTCACGTCCTTTGGTGTCGAACTTGATGTAGGTTGGGAAGGATGAGCCACCTAAACCGACGGAGGCGCATTCTTTCGCAATATTCATGAAGTCTTCTCTTGTGAGGGAGGCGATTTCTTCTTTGGTCCTATTATGGACGACAGTCTCATCCTCTTCCTCTTTGAAGTCGTTTTTGATGTGGATGAAGTTCACCATCTTGCCAGAACGGTGAAGGTGTTTCTCGAAACCGACGAAGGTGCCGCTGACGGTCGCATGGATCGGTTGATCGAAGAATGGGCCATGTCTCATGCCAATGACTTGGTACATCTTGACGTGATCCCCTTCTTTGATCGTTAGGTCCGCTTTCGGGCATCTTGCGTTCTCAAGAGCAATAAAAATGTCTTCTGGCTCCCCGATATCCACGACCGGAAGGATGTCTAGAAGATTTCTTGTGTTCTCAATGTGTGTTGTCTTCGCAATCATTTTTGTCTCCAGCTTATGCTGGTCCGAATTTTGTACCCTAGTATTTTAGCGTATCGGTAAAAAAGTAAAACCCTTTTATATCAATAAAAGAATAACGGTTTGCTTCTTTCCAAATATCTAACTTTTACTTAGGGAGAAAAAAGCCCCCTGCTTCTAAGGCAAAGGGCTATTTCATAAAGGTTTTGTGGGGGTTTTTATTCCGCTATCGAGTTGATCGCGCTTAAGAGGGCCGCGCTATCGTAGAAGTCTTCGTAAGCAAAGTCGACATCAGGTTCAATGCCGTGCTCGATTGAGATGAAATCCTTATCGCCGTTTTCTTTTTCCTCGACGTGCCTCATCGTGTAGGTTGAGCTGATGGTGATTCCTGTGCCGTCGGCTAAGACGAGGGAAAGGATGCTACAGGTTCCACCGCCGGACTTCTTTCCGATGATTTTTCCTAGATTCATGTCTTTGAAGGTGCTGCTCATGAGGTTAGCGGCGCTAAAAGTGTTTATGCCGGTTAGGAGATACCAATCGTACTCGTCATAGGCGTCATGGTCCTCAAAGTCACCATCGCCATCGATATCGACAGCATAGCTATCGGTGACGAATTCGTTATCTAATGTGTCATAGGTGGATAAAGGGATCTTCTCATCGGTCAAAAAGCCAGCGACTTTTTCCATGGCCGCTAAAGAGCCACCGCCATTGAGGCTAAGATCAAGGACGACCTTATTGATTCCAGGGTGATTCTCAATCTGATTCATGCAGTAATGCATGTAGTGATATGAATCATATTTCCAAGCGTCTTCTTTCACATTGCCATCTTGGTCATAGATCTGAGAGATGGTGCCTACATCGAAAGAATCGAGGGTGATGATGGCCATATCACCTTCGAATCTGACTTCTTCGGTGCTCGTGATAACGGACCCTCTTAATTCCTTCTGAAGGTCTCTTCTTTCATGGAACTCACTATAGAAATCACCGAAGTCATCTCTAGTGACTTTCGCTAAGTCAGGATCGCAATAGTAGGATGGGAGATCGATTCTCGTATGGAGTTCGTCTAATTGCTTATAGACGATATCCTTGTATGCGGAGTAGTTCTCCGATGAATCAGTTGAATAGAGTTTATCGAGAGTGTCCTTATCAAGATAATCAGCAAAATGCGTATAGCCCTTCTCTTCTTTTAGGCCATAAAGAACATCAAAGGTGAAGCAAAGAGAATTGACCGCAGCTTCTCTCATCGATTTGGTCTCTGCTTTCTTGTTATCTACACAGTTATAGTACTCAGGAAGGTTCCTTACTTCCCCAACGGTGACGAAGATCTTTGACCCATTGTAGAAGAGATTTAGCCCACCCATTGCGCAAAAAAGGGTATTGAGGACGAAGAGAGGCAGCCATACCATCCGATACCCATCTATGACTTCGAAGCCGTAATCATCGAGGTCAATCTCAAAAGTCGCGTCTCTATCATAAAAGTCGTTCGTTCTTTCTAAGTGTTCGTTGTAGTTGGTGCTAGACGCTGCAGCAGAACACCAAAGGAATTCATAATAGCTAGCGGTCTTTATCGTGTTACTCGTGCTATTGAAAACAATCGGATGGGATTGTCGGTAATACAAAGTGAATATGTCATCGCCAAGATTGGTTTCATAGGAGAAATTGCCATAGTCGAAATACCCT
>CADCDV010000108.1 GCA_902800255.1 uncultured Erysipelotrichaceae bacterium
CTGTTGGGGTCAGGTAGAAGTCAGGGAAGACGACGTCATAGCGGGTGTCGTCATTAAGAACCGCCTCGATCGTGTATGGAGGGACCTGTCCGTTTGTCCTTGAGATAAAGACAACGCGGTGCGGCTCTTTCTTAAACATGTTGAAGAATGTATTTGCCTTATTAAGCCTCTTCTGGATGTTGATGTGATTAGTATCGAAGACTCTTGTGGATCCGCGGTCGGTGATGACAAGAATCTTGTTCTCTTTCTCATCTTGGTTGAAAGCAAGAACGCCTGCCAAAGGCTTGCCTCCGAAGGAACCAGCTTTCATGCCGCGGCTCTTTGGATTGCTGATGAAGATCTCATTTTCGTTATAGAAGGCAGCGCGTCCATCTTCGCTTGTGATGAAGAGATTGCTGTTGCCAGTCGAATAAGTGACGCTGACGAGCGAATCGCCCTTCTCAAGCCTGATGGCAGGAATTGGTTTGCTGCGTCTGACAACTGGGAAGGAATCAAGACGGATTCTCTTGATTGAGCCGTTCCTTGAAAGAAGGATCATGAAGAGGTCGTGCCTAAAGTGACGGACAGCAAAGGCCGTGATGAGATGATCGTTTGGCGCGAGGTTGACGATGTTGTTGACGTGATATCCTTCATCGTTCCACTTAGCTTCTTTGACTTCGTTGACAGGGATGTAAAGGTAATTGCCCTGCTCAGTGAAGACGAGAAGGTAGTCAGTTGTCTCGCATTCGCCATCGAAGACAAATGAGTCGCCGGTCTTAATACCGGCTTTGGCGCCGTTTTGTCCGCCAGATCCTTTCCAGGATTTGAGGGATGAACGTTTGATGTAGCCATCTCTTGTGATAACGAGCTTAACAGTCTCTTTGGCGATAAGATCACGCTTGTTGAGAGCCGTGGTCGTTTCTTCTTCTTGGATTTCGGTAAGACGTTCGCCGGAATACTTCTTGGCAACGGCCTTAAGGTTTTCGATGATGACGTCTTCACGTTTGCTCTGATCGCTAAGCAAGCCGTTCAAATAGGCGATGTCCTCGTTGAGTTTCACATTTTCTTCTTCAAGAACCTTGATATCGGTATGTGAAAGCTTATAGAGAGGCATCATGACGATGGCTTCAGCCTGAGGCTCGGTAAAACCGAACTCTTTTTGGATGTTCTCTTTGGAATCCGCTTTGTCGCGGCTGGACTTAATGACCTCAACTACTTTGTCGAGGATGCTGATGGCTTTGATGAGACCTTCAACAATCTGCAAACGGAAAGTGTACTTATTTAAAAGGTAGTGACTCTTTCTCGTGATGACATCGAGCTGATGCTGAATGTAGCAATCACAATAGGAAAGAAGGTCGAGCGTCTTTGGCTTGTCATCGACGATGGCCACCACTTGAGCGCTGAATGAAGTCTTAAGCTGAGTTTTGTTCATAAGATAGGCTAAGACCGCTTCAGGCTTGCAATCGTTTTTAAGGTCGATCGAGATTCTAAGGCCTTCCTTGTCGCTTTCGTCGCGGACTTCGAGGATGCCTGGGATTGTCTTATCGTGGCAAATCTTGTCGATAGCTTTGACTAAGACCGATTTATTAACGTGGAATGGAATCTGAGAAATGATGATTTGGCTTGCACCCTTGCCATCGGTAATGATGTCGGCTTTGCCACTGACAATGACTTTGCCACGGCCCTTTCTATAGATGTCTTCCAAACCAGCAGACTTGAAAATGATGCCGCCAGTTGGGAAATCTGGGCCAGGGACGAACTTCATAAGGTCATCCACGATACAGTCTGGATGTTTGATCCTATAAACGATTGCCGAGGTCAACTCACGAAGGTTGTGAGGAGGAATCGAAGTCGAAATGCCGACCGCAATACCTTCAGAACCGTTGGCGAGAAGGTTCGGGAACTGGGCAGGAAGAACTGTAGGTTCGAATAAGGTGTCATCGAAAGTGAGCTCCATGTCCACCGTTTCCTTGTCGATGTCGGCGACCAATTCATTAGCAATGGCGCTCAATCTAGCTTCGGTGTAACGGTAGGCAGCTGCGCTGTCGCCGTCCATGGAACCGTTGTTTCCTTGGAAATCAATCAAAGGATAGCGAACGTTCCAGTCTTGGGACATATGAACCAAGGCTTCGTAGACGGATGAATCGCCGTGTGGGTGGTATTTACCTAAAACGTCACCAACGATACGAGCGCACTTCTTAGTTGGCTTATCGATGGTGTTGCCAGTGTTCCACATATCGTAAACGATCCTGCGCTGAACTGGCTTTAAGCCGTCTCTTGCATCAGGAATGGCACGATCTTGGATGACGTCTTTGGCGTAAATAGCAAATTTAGCGCCCATTAACTCGTCAAGCGGGCCAAAAATAATGTTTTCTTGGATTATCGGTTGTTCAATCTTCTTCTTGGCCATGGTTAGTTCTTCACTTCTTTAATAAACTCGTCTTTCTCGTTGAACGTGACGTTCTCTTGGATCCAAGCCCAGCGTGGAGCGCTGTCTTTGCCCATGAGCGTCTCAATGCGTTTCTCCGTAACGAGAGAATCATCGATCATGACTCGGCAAAGCATACGGGTTTCTTTGTTCATGGTTGTCAAAGCAAGCTCGTCTTCGTTCATTTCGCCGAGACCTTTGTATCTGTTGATGCCGTATCCGGCACCAATTTTCTGTTTTGCTTTCTCAAGTTCTTCGTCGCTCCAGCAGAAAATGTGCTTCTTGGTATCGCTCTTCTTGTACACACGATAAAGAGGCGGCTGCGCGATATAGACCATTCCGCGGTCGATAAGCGGCTTCATGTAGTTGTAGAAGAATGTAAGCAAAAGGATTTGGATGTGAGCGCCGTCGGTATCGGCATCGGTCATGATGATGATCTTGCCATAGTGGCTAGCGTGTGGATTGAATTCATCGCCAAAGCCAGCACCAATGGTCTGGATAAGGGTTGAGAATTCGAGGTTATCGATGATTTCCTGGTTGGAAACGTTATGCGTGTTCAAAGGTTTACCCCGTAATGGAAGGATGGCTTGATGGCTTCTGTCACGGCCTTTCTTAGCGGTTCCTCCTGCGGAATCACCCTCGACGATGAAGAGTTCGTTGTTCTTATAATCCTTGCTCTGAGCACTGGCGAGTTTATCGCTGATGATCATCTCAGTGACTTCCTGCGGATCCCGGTTGCCCAGGGCCCGGCGCATGTTCCAGACGGTCTCCAGTTCTTCCTGATCCATCAGCAGGTC
>CADCDV010000109.1 GCA_902800255.1 uncultured Erysipelotrichaceae bacterium
CTAGTAAAGAAGAAGTGGAAGATATAGCCAAGAAGTACCCTCAATACGTAGAAGGCTTTGGTGCGTCCTACCTCTCTCCTTTCGAAAGCTATTTCCCAAATGCGAATCACTTATATCTTTCTTCGTATGGCAAAGCCATAGATTTGCCTTCAATGTCAGTTAGATCTATCAACGATTTCCTATGGCTGGAGGATTTCAAAGAACAGAAATTCTATCCGTCTCTGCCTAGTGTTCTTGAGCCCGACCAAATAGTTCTTTCTCTCCCGTATTCGTCTATGGTCAAGGTATGTGAAGGGCTCCAAATACTGAGAGACTATGAGACCCTCGGGAGGTCGATTGCCAACCAGCCACTCGATCTTTTTCTTGAGGTCGCAAATGATGACTGGGGTTATGCTGATACCCAATATTTCAAAGTCGTTTCAGTGACTGAAGGAAACACTTCATCCATTCTCCATTACGACCACAAATGGAACGAATATGTCTTCGAGGAAAAGATGAGATTTCCTAGCGATAACGAAGAAAACCATACAAAGCCCTGGATTCTAAATAAGGCGTTTTTCCTGCAATTAAATGAAGATTTGCAAGGATTTTTTGAAAATTCGAGAAAGGAAAAGAATTCCCATTATGTCTACGAAAGAACAAGCTACACCTATGATCAGACGCACAATCGGAAGGGCTTCGCTTCAAGTCTTAACCGCTATTATGTCTATTTGTCTGACGGTGATTACCTCTCTCCGAAAGCGCTTGAGGCTATGGTGAGAATTCATATTCGTTCTATCCGGATTCCTTGGCTTGTGGTTTCTCTAATCCGTTCTTCCTTGGAACCTCAAAAAATGATGTCGAACTTGCGAGTGATGCTTTGACCAGAGTCCTTAGGGTTGACGCCATGAGTGATGTCAAACTCCCTTCGACCGTTGTGATGGGAAGTGTGATGAAACCAAGGAATACTGCCCTCACATTCTCTAGCGATTTCTCAAATCTGCTCGAAGGAAGAGTTCCTGAGAAAACAAACGAGGTCTGTATCAGCTCAGGGCTGAAAGCCAAATTCGGCAATAACGAGAAACTCTTCTGCGCCGGAATGGTCGAAAGCTCAATTTCAGGCGATTACCTCGAAAGGGATTACCGCCAAGGAGAACTAAAAGTCGTTGGTGTGGTGGAGAACGATCTCGATGTCCTATATGGCAACGAGTATTGGTGTGTCGATTATTGGAGAGACTACTTTGGAATGAGCTCTTTTCTCCTCGCTCCCGCTAAGGCGGTCTTCAGACTCAAGAAGGGCTATGACGGAGAAGAAGTCACCAAAAAGTTGGGAGCCCAATATCCTGCCTACCGGTTCGTTGATCCATCAAAAGCCGTCAAAGAATCCGTTTCTTCCGTCATATCCTACGTGAAACTTGCTTTAGAAATAGCAAGTGTGGCCACATTGGTTACCGCCGGCTTCCTTCTTCTTGTCGTTGCCCTGCTAACAGGTTTAGAGAACAAGCATGAAGGCAAACTCCTCCATACCCTTGGGATTAAGCGAGAGGAGATTTTCGAGAGTTATGGAGCGAGTCTGCTCATAGTGACGCTTTACTCGATAGTGGCGGCAGTTATTTCACTTTTCACCCTCGAAGTAGCAGTGGACTCCGTCATCAAAGAAAGCTTCTCTTCTTCTGCGCCATTCCGCCCTGATTTCTTTCCGCCTCTCGTCATGGTTGCACTAGGTTTATTTGGTCTCGTTGTAGCATTGCTTTTCATCCGTTTTTGGGTGAAGAGAAGAAATTTTTTGTCAGAAGAGGAAAAAACTTAGCCTTCGCTATATCTTTTTGGAGGGGATAAATGATATATTTATCTCAGCAATTTTTCATTACATTGCAAGAAAGGATGTTATGAAGGGATCTGTAAAGATGTTCAACAAGGAAAAGGGTTTTGGTTTTATCCGTGCCGAAGATAACCAAGACTACTTCTTCCACTACAGTTCCATCATTAGCGAAGAACGCTACAAGAGCCTTGACCAGGGCGACAATGTTGAGTTCGAAGTCGACGAGAATAACGCTCGTGGTCTCCGCGCTAAAGATGTGAAAAAAGTTCAGTAGTTCGTTGTTAAGATATATTTGTTAACAAAAAGCCTCCTTTTAATGGGAGGCTTTTCTTTAGGTTTCATCGCATAAAAAACAAATACTTTTTTCTTTTGTTCCAAACAAAATCAGTTAGAGATATAATCTCTACGCAACATAGGATTAGAAGTTGTTTTATGGCATTAAAAGCAGGTATCGTCGGCCTCCCAAACGTAGGCAAATCAACACTCTTCAACGCAATCACGAATTCCCACGTTTTGGCTGAGAATTACCCATTTGCGACCATCAACCCAAATACTGGGGTCGTTTTGGTTCCAGATGAGAGGCTCGATTATCTCACCAAAGTCTTCAACCCAAAGAAGAAGATCAACGCCACATTCGATTTCTATGACATCGCAGGTTTAGTCAAAGGTGCCTCCAAAGGAGAAGGCCTTGGCAACCAGTTCCTTGCCGCCATCCGCGAATGTGACGCCATCGTCGAAGTCGTTCGTTGCTTCGATAACGCTGCCGTTCTCCGTTACAACGAAGAACCAGTCGATCCAGCCAACGATATTGATGTAATCAATCTTGAGCTTTCGATGGCCGATCTCGATACGGTCAACAACCGCATCGGCAAGATGGAATCCAAAGCGAGAATCACCAAAGATAAGCAAGCTCTCTATGAGATGCCAATCTTGACCGCTCTCAAAGCCGTCCTCGAAGAAGGCAAATCCGCAAGAACCGTCAAAGGCTTATCTAACGACCAGCTTGAGTATGCGAAGAAGAATTTCTTCCTCCTTTCTCTCAAGCCAATCCTTTATGTCGCCAACGTCGCCGACAGCGATTACGCTGACCTCGATAACTGCGCTTATTATCAAACCGTTAAAGCTATTGCCGCCCAAGAGAATGCGGAATGCATCCCTCTTTCCTGCGGTATCGAATATGAGATCTCTCAGCTCTCTAGCGAAGAGGAGAAGAAGGAATTCCTCGAAAGCATTGGAGCGACCGAATCTGGCTTAGACAAACTCGTCAAAGCTTCCTACAAACTTCTCAATCTCTCAACATTCTTGACCTGTGGAACCGATGAGTGCCGTGCCTGGACTTTCAGAAACGGCATGACCGCGCCTCAATGCGCTGGCATCATCCATAGCGATTTCGAAAAAGGCTTCATCAAAGCCGAGGTTTACAAATTCGAGGATTTCAAAACCTATGGCAGCGAGTTAGCCGTCAAAGAAGCAGGAAAGCTTCGCTTTGAAGGAAAGGATTACGTGATGCAAGACGGCGATGTCGTCTTCTTCCGTTTCAATGTATGACCTACAGAATCGGGCATGGTGAAGACATACACGCTCTCGTCGAAGGCCGTAAACTCGTCCTCGGCGGAGTGACGATTCCCTTCGAAAAAGGCCTCCTTGGCCATAGCGACGCGGATGTTGTTTATCACGCGCTCAGCGATGCGCTTCTAGGTGCTATCGCAGGAGGGGACATCGGACAGCTCTTCCCAACGAACGATCCTCAATATGACGATCTCGATTCCTCGATCATCGTCAAGAAATGCTTCTCCCTTGTCAAAGACAAAGGATACAAAATCGGAAATGTCGATATCTCAATCGCCGCTGAGAGACCTCACCTCATGAAGTATCTCGACGAGATGAGAAAGAACATCGCGGAACTTCTTGAGACAAGCATCGAGAACGTTTCCCTCAAAGCCATGACCAACGAAGGCTTTGACGCAGTAGGGGAAGGCAAAGCCATCAGGGCTACCGCCATCGCCCTCATCGAAAAGGAGTGAACAATGACCAACGAAGAACAACTGAAAGCCAT
>CADCDV010000110.1 GCA_902800255.1 uncultured Erysipelotrichaceae bacterium
ACGAAGGCAAGAAGTTCGTCCTCGCTAAATCGGGAATCGGCAAAGTGAACGCCGCCATGGCCGCTCAGAAAGTCATCGATTTATATGAGAAGGAACTGGAAGGCATCATCGTCGTCGGTGTCGCTGGTTCTCTTGACAAAGAGAAAGCGCCTCTTTTCAAAGCCGTCATCGCCAAAGAAGTGGCCAACCACGATTGCGATACCACGGCAATTGGCGATCCTTATGGCTTAGTTCAGACCAAAGACGGCAATCTCATCTATTTCAAAACCTCCGAGTTAATGGACAAACACCTTCTCGATGCTGCGAAAGAGGGGGTTTTTGAGAATATCATCTCTGGCGACCAGTTCATTGCCGACAATGAGAAGAAGAAATGGATGAAAGAGACATTCAAAGCGGTCGCGGTGGAGATGGAAAGCTCCGCAGCTGCGATGGTCGCGTATAACGCCGGCATCCCATTTGCCTGCCTTAGAACAATAAGCGATGCGGAGAATAGTGCGGACGAATATCCGATTAACGCCAAAAAAGCGGCCCTCAAAGCCGGAGAAATAGCAAGAAAGTTCCTTTCTTCTTTCTAATGAAAGAACTATAGGGTATCCTTTAAAAATAGAAACAAGAGGTTCAGTTATGAAACGTTTTCTTAAGACAGTACTTTTGGGCATTGCCGCCGGCGCATCGATCGGTTTAGGCGGACTTGCCTTCCTTGCTTGCAAGGCTCAGCCAGATGCAGGGGCCATTGGCCACATCCTTGGCTCATTCATGTTCGCGATCGGCTTACTTTGCGTTTGCTCATTCGGTTTTTTCCTTTTCACCGGAAAAATCGGATATGTCTTCGACAATAAGCCATCCTACCTCCTTGATTTATTGGCCGGTTATTTAGGCAACATCATCGGCGCAGAAGCGATTGGCTATATTTGCTTCGCTATCCCAGCCTTCCGCACAGGCACGATGGGTGCAGCGGCCTACTCAATCGCTCAAACGCGAATCAACGAAGGTTTCTTCGCTCCTCTTATGTGGGGTTTCATCTGTGGCATCTTTGTTTATGTGGCAGTGGACCTCTTCAAGAAAAAGCCAGGCGTTACTGGCACTCTTGGTCTCATCTTCGCTGTCGCTGGCTTCGTCGTCATCGGAAGTGAGCACTGCATCGCCAATATGTTCTATTTCAGCGCTGCGAATAGCTGGAACTGGCAAACCATCCTTAATGTCCTTCTTGTCACAATCGGAAACAGCCTTGGCTCAATCGCGATCAGACAACTCGTCAAACTCACTGAGCCGAAACCTGAGCCTGCTGCCGAAGAAAAATAATTAAAAAAAGCCACCAAAACGGTGGCTTTTCTTTTTCGGTTTGTTATCCGACTTTGCTGAACGCGTAAGTGGTCTTGCTATGGAATTCCTCGTTGGCCCTAAGGACCGTTGTGCCATATTCATTCCACTCTGGATGATTGATCATGTCAGGGAACATCTGGGTCTCTAAGCAGATATTGCCTTGGCCATCGCGGTAAAGCTGAAGACCTGCTCGATCGGTATAGACATCGACTTTGACGCCTAATTCGGTTCCTGTGAGAGTGGAGACTTTTCTATATCCTGTTCCTTTAAGGACGTAGTTATCGTCATAGGATTCGTTATTGGAGAAGTTCTTCTCGGTTGAATAGTCGAATTTGGTTCCGCTTACAGGGGAGATTGCACCCGTTGGGATTTGGTTAGAAAGAGGGGTGTAATTATCCGCATCGATCCAAAGCTTGTGGTTAGCATCCCTTGAATTGCCGTTTAAGGACATGAACAAGTGGTTGGTTGGGCTATAGAGGGTATCCGCATCGCTCTTAGCGGTGTAATCGATTGATAGCTCACCATTGTTCTTAAGGGTGTATTTGACGGTGGCGTCTAAGTTCCCAGGATATCCGGATTCATTAGCCGCGCTGTGATAAGAATAGGTGATTGTTGAAGCGGTCTGCTCGACCTTGGTCCAGTTCGCGTTCGCGAAAGGTCCTTGCCATGATGAGCCTCCGCCATGGAGAGAATGCTGGCCAGAGTTTTTGGTGACGTTATAGGTTTGGCCGTTAAGAGTGAATTGGCCATTGGCGATTCTATTTGCGACCCTACCGACGGTGAATCCGTCTTTGGCGATTTGCTTTGAACCAGATCCGTTATCGTAGGTGATTCTGTCAATTCGTGCGCCTTTTGCACTGAATTTCACAACCAAACCCGTGTCTGTATAGAGTTCGTTCTCTCTCATCGTTCTGCCTGCATCAAGGCTATCGTCGGCGACGCTGCTTTCTTCGGCATGAGCGGAGCTTTCCTCAACAGGGGTTGAACTATCAACTGGGAGAGACGCATCCATCTCCGTAGAAGCGGCAGATGAGGCCATGGTTGGTGCTTGGCAACTCGCTAAAAGGGCGGCGAAAGCAAAGGCAAAGATTAATTTGTTCGTTTTCATAGGTTGTTTCCTTGCTAATACTCTCACACTTTGGAAGGAAAGTTGCAAGGAAGAGAAAAGAAAAACAAGTAAGACTCGCTTACTTGTTCTCCATTGCTTCTTTTAACGCTTTCTGGTGGGCGTCAAATTTCTTTCTGTCTGGGGTGCTGAGGATTCTCTTCCTCATGCGGATGGCGTGAGGGGTGATCTCAACAAGCTCATCAGGGTTGATGTAATCAAGGCAAGCCTCTAAGGACATCTTTCTAGGAGCTTTAAGGACGATCGTTAATTCTCTAGTAGAGGAACGGACGTTCGTCATTGGCTTGGCCTGGGTGCAGTTGACGGCTAAATCGGAAGGATAGCGGTGCTCACCGATGATCATGCCCTCATAGCAGACGGTGCCTGGGCCAATGAACATGGTGCCGTGCTCTTCGACTTTCTCAAGAGCATAGGAAGTAGCAGGTCCCTTATCAGTAGAGACAAGGACGCCGATATTACGCTCGCCAAGGTCATGGTTGTAGACTGGGCGATACTCTTTGAAGGTGTGGTTGATGATGCCATAACCCTTTGTCATCGTGAGGAAGTTCGAGACAAAGCCGATTAAGCCACGGGATGGGATGACGTAGATAAGTCTAGTCGTGGTGCCGTTATCGTCCATGC
>CADCDV010000111.1 GCA_902800255.1 uncultured Erysipelotrichaceae bacterium
CAAGGGACATAGGTGATTAGGTAAGCGTTCTTAGGACCATAAATGGTCGCGACGATGAGAATGACCACTGCTGCGGTCGGGATCGTCTTCATGACGCCTAATGTCGGTTTCATGAAATGCTTGAACCACTGATGGAGCCCAGCAAGGCTTCCTAGAAGACTTCCTAAGACGAATGAAATAACAAAACCGATGACAAACCTTAGGGTCGTCCATCCGATTGCCGTCCATGTCCTTCCAGCTCCTTCTAGGAAGAGGAAACCAAAAACCCTGGCGAAAGCCTCGTCAGGGTAAAGGATGACCATATTGTTCTGGCTCTTGAGGATAGCGGCGACAATAGCCCAAACACCAAGAAGGAAAACCACGCCCAAGGCTACGAAAAGATATGATAGGTAGGGACGGATTTTCTTCATGGTCTAAAGGTTAGTTTAAGAAGCAAGATGCGTCAAAGGTAAGAGGCGCACCAAGAGCGCTATTGAAGCCATTAGCGACAGCGGCCTTATCGGTGACATCAGAAGCAGCAAGATAAGCAAGCTTATTCTGACCGACGACCTGCTGGAGGTTAATCATGGTTGATGGGACACCAAAGCGGGCTTGGGAGTCTCCGCCTTTGTCCTCGTAGGCTTTGACAGCTTCGACAGCGACGGAGGCGTTGCTCTTGACGTTATCGATTCTGGTCTGGGTTTCGCTTAACCAAGTGTCGATTTCGGCTTTCTTTGTCTCATAAGAGGCGTTGCTGACGAAGATAGCGGCAGCTGGGACCTTAGCGCCATCATGGGCGGCAGCGAATTCGGTCTGGATGTTATAAATAACATTGAGGGTCTTGTTCTGCTGTTTGTACTGATTTTGGACAGCGGTTAAGACTGGTTCGGCGACGACATAGTAGTCGAAAGCGTCTGGATCAGAGCCAAGAAGATGGGTTCTGACATCGGCGACACCTTTCTCGTAGGTGATAGCGGCATCTGGATCGGTTCCATCGCCATATTCGCCCCAGTTCCATTTGTTTTTGGCAAGGTCACGGAAGGCTTTGGAAGCGTTGCCGGTGCTGACGAAGGCGTTGACGGTTGGTTTAGAACCAGCGGCGACCGCTTCTTCTGCAGTGTGTTTGGTGGAAACGACGTAGAAAGATCCTTCGTTGATCCACTTGGCAAGCTTGTAGGCTCTATTCATGTTCTTAATCATGGTGAGGCCAGAGACACCGTCGAAGACGATGGCGTCATAAGAAGCACTTGCAAAGGCGCTTGGGATGACGCTCTCTGGGGTGGCGGTAGAAAGCCACTTCTCATTATCGCCCTGGTCATAGAAGGCAAGGGTTGGGGATCCGGTTGGGCTGACCCAAGTAACGGATTCGGAAGTAGCGGCAGCCGAAGAAGCTTCTTTGGAAGACTCGACTGGGGTTGTGCCACAGGAGGCAAGGAGCCCTGCGGCGATTATGATTGTGAGTAATTGTTTTTTCATTTTGGATTTCCTCCAGTGGCAATTATATGTAGTTACATATATGATTAATGTGATATATGTCACAGTTAGATAACATTTTTCACATTTTCGAAGAAGACGAGATCGGGCTCTGGAAAAAGAAAGACCTTCCTAAGGAAGGTATCCTCTTCAAAGAGGGCGAGGAATGCGCAGAAGTCGGTTTCGTAAGCGAAGGCCAGATGGTCATTTCCTCTTACTCCTATGGAGGCAAGGAAATCGTCTATAGCCTCATTGGGCCAGGCTCAATGTTCGGCAATAACCTCCTCTTCAGCGACGACAAACGCTACAAAGGCAACGTCGTGGCGAAAAAGAAGACGACCCTTTATCTCATCCATAAGACCTCTCTTATGAAGCTCCTAGCCAAGAATCCGCGCTTCTTAGAGTTCTTCCTCTCCACCGCTTCGAACAAAGTCAAAGACCTTAATGCCAGGGTGAGGCTCCTTTCCTTCCAAGTCCTTGAGGAAAGGCTCATGTTCCTCATCCATGAAAACAAAGGGGTTCTCCCCTTCTCCTCAATCACCTCTTTGGCGAGTGAATTAGGCGCCGAAAGAGAAACCTTGTCTAGGCTGGTTTCAAGGCTTTCTAGAGAGGGGACAATTCGGAAAGAAAAGCATCGGTTGATAGCACTTTAGCAAAAGAAAAGGAGCGGGTTTTGCCGCTCCTTTTTGTTTTTTGTGAGCTTACTTGGTTTCTGGGTACTTCTCACGGTTGGCCACGTAGGTGGTGTGGAGGAGTTCTTCAGAAAGTTCGCTGCATGGTTCGCCAAGGAAGTCCTTGTAGACCTTGATAATGTCAGGGTTGTTGTGGGACTGACGGATGGCGCACTTCTCGTCGATGGAATAGAGAATGTCGGCTCTCTTCTGGCGGTAGGTTTCAAGGATGTCATCGCCTTCCTCTGGTTTGAGGTTTGGCTTGACGAATGGTTGTCCACCACCGTTGATGCAGCCGCCTGGGCAGCCCATGATCTCGATGAAGTGATATGGGGATTTGCCTTCTTTGATCTGGTCGAGAAGGACTTTGGCGTTCTTCATGCCAGAGGCGATGGCGACTTTGACCTTAAGGCCGTTGATTTCGACTTCGGCTTCTTTGACGGCGTCAAGGCCTCTGCAGGCTTTGAAGTCGATTGGGCCGAATTCTTTTCCGGTCAAGGTGTGATAAGCGGTACGGAGAGCGGCTTCCATGACACCGCCGGTGACACCGAAGATTGGGGCAGCACCAGTGTATTGTCCGAGAAGGTCCTGATCGAACTCTTCTTCTGGAAGATCTCTGAACATGATGCCAGCGCGTTTGATCATCGCGGCGAGCTCACGGGTGGTGATGACGGCATCAACATCCGGTAAGCCTTCGACAGCGGCGTTCTGAGGACGCTTGGCTTCATATTTCTTCGCGGTGCAAGGCATAACCGAGACGACATAGATGTTCTTTGGGTCAAGGTTATGGGCTTTGGCGAAGTAGCTCTTGATGATAGCGCCTTCCATTTCGTGTGGGGACTTGCAAGTCGAGACGTTTGGAATGCACTGTGGGTAGTAGTACTCAAGGTTGTTGATCCAACC
>CADCDV010000112.1 GCA_902800255.1 uncultured Erysipelotrichaceae bacterium
TATAATATAAGCCATTGCTTGGCGTGCGGTGTGCCGAAGGAAGGGATGGTCATGAGTGTTCGTGGCTTCATGAGGGGTTGTCTGGTGACGTTGGCGGTGCTAATCGCGTCTATGGCCTTTTGGCCGGGTATTGCCGTCGCCTGGGAAGACAATACTAACCGCTATAACGTCGTGATGGTACTCGATGCGAGTGGCTCCATGTCATTCACCGATCCGAATTCCCTGCGCTCAAATGCGATGGCACAGTTTGCCTACATGTTGGCAGAGAAGGGCAACAGGCTTGGTGGCGTGGTGTTTACGCACGAGATAGCAAAGACGGAAGCGCTGTCCCCGTCTGAGTCGTTTGAGGAGAGGGATGGCTTCCTGAACGCGCTGTCCTCTGTTCCTGCCGTAGGTGACACAAACATCGGCGCAGCGCTCGATACGGCAATCACCATGATAGATCGGGATGGGGACGCGAACCTTCCTTCGGTCGTCCTCCTTCTGAGTGACGGAAACACGGATTTGGCAGACGAAAAAGACCTCAAACAATCCTTGGAAACAAAGGCGGAGGCCATACAGCGTGCGCGAGATAAGGGCATTCCCATCTACTCCGTATGCCTCAATGCGGATGGCACGGCCGACGTGAGCGAGATGAGGCAGATTTCCAAGGCTACGGGCGGCGAGTTCAGAGAGGTAAAGAGTGCGGAGGACCTTCGAAGTGTCTACGAGGCGTTCTACGGCCTCATCTTCGGTACGACTGCCAAGGTGATCCAGGAAGACGTGTTCCCCAAGAACGGCAAGCTGGAGACCGAGTTCACCTTGCCCGGCCTTGGCGTGGAAGAGGTCAACATCATCGTATATGGTGGGCTAAAGAGCTTCTCGATTCTTCGCCCTGACGGCAGCGTCGCCGAGGCGAATTCCGTGGCAAACGATACGTTTACGCTCATAAAGCTCACTGACGTGGCTCCGGGAACGTGGAAGCTCATAACCGAGGGCGTGCCTGGAGACAGTATCATTATAAATATGGTATGCAATACGGATTTGGGGGTGCTTGCCGAGGTTGAGCCAGAGGAGGGCGTCATTAATCCGAAGGATTCGATTGCGGTGCGCGCCTATCTCACCGAACGTGATTCCAAGGCATCTGACGAGAAGCAATATGAGGGCTACGAAGCAGAGCTGCAAATCATGAATGCCAGCGACGAGAGTGTAAGTGACACCGTGCCCATGTCGCTGGCGGGCGAACACTTCGAATTGGTACGGCCCTTGGAGAAGCAGGGAATCTACAAGTTCAAGGTCCACGTCACAGGCAACGGTCTTGATAAGGTCTCGGAGGTGCTTGGTCCCATAACGGCGACATTCAAGGAGCTTACTGAGGCAGAGAAGAACAACACTGCGCCGACCCCGGTGGAAAACCCAGTCGAGCATGAGGTGTTCGTATGGCCGTCGTTCTCTCCCATTGGCGACAAAGACCTTTCGATCGACCTTGCCACGTTGGCAACCGACAAGGAAGATCAGGAACTCACGTATGCTATCGTGTCAAGCTCGTTCATGGATGATGACTACAATATAAAGGGAAACAACCTCACCATCACCGTTACCGCCCCAGCTGCACCAGTCACTCCAGATCCAGATCCAGAGCCAGATCCAATCGTCGACCCAACTCCAGATCCAGAGCAAGGCGCCGGCGAATAAGCTCTAACCACATCACCTTCCATTAGGACCCCATCACGGGGTCCTTTTCTTTTGGTCAAAATGTAACTTTTCCTTGCGAGAGCCCAAAGGTAAGCATATTATTTCTTAGTTTTAAAACTAAGGAGGTTTCCCATGAACATTCGTAACGTCGCCATTATTGCCCACGTCGACCATGGCAAAACCACCTTGGTCAACTCTCTTTTCACCTCTTCGCACACTTTCAGAGACAACGAACAGGTGAAAGACAGAATGCTTGATAGCAACCCAATCGAGGCGGAACGCGGAATCACGATTCTTGCAAAAACCACCTCGGTTTTATACAAAGACTGCAAGGTCAACATCGTCGACACCCCAGGGCACGCGGACTTCGGAGGCGAGGTTGAGCGTATCATGCACATGGTCGATGGATGTCTTCTTGTCGTCGACGCCTACGAAGGAACGATGCCTCAGACGAGATTCGTCCTTAAGAACGCCCTTGAGAACCACATCAAACCAATCGTCGTCATCAACAAGATTGATAGACCTCACGCTGACCCACAGAAAGCCATCGACGAGGTTCTTGATCTTTTCATCGAACTTGGCGCTCCAGATGAGTTCCTTGATTTCCCGGTTTGCTTTGTTAGCGCCCTTAACGGCACTTCTTCTCTTGACCCAGACCCAAGCACCCAAAAGCCTGGCATGGATCCTCTTCTTGACCTCATCGTCAAGCATATCCCAGAGCCAATCTGCGAGCCTTCTAAGCCATTCCAGTGGCAAAGCGCTCTCCTTGATTACAACGATTTCGTCGGAAGAATCGGCATCGGCACCGTCAGACGCGGCTCCATCCACGTTGGCGATAGCGTCACCGATGTGAGAAAAGACGGTACTACCACCAACTTCAAAGTCATGAAGCTTTATACCTTCCATGGCATGAGCCGTGATGAAGTTGATTCTGTTGAATCCGGTGATATCTGCGGTATCGCAGGTCTCCCAGATATTGGTGTCAGCGACACCATCTGCGCGCCTTCGGCCTTAGAAGCCCTACCAGCCTTACGTGTTGACGAACCAACCCTTCAGATGGAATTCGGCACAAACTCCTCTCCAATGAGAGGACAGGAGGGCAAGAAAGTCACCGCCCGTGTTATCGAGGAAAGGCTTTATCAGGAAACCCAAAGAGATGTTTCATTAAGATTCACCAGGGTCCCAAATAAAGAATCCAGGATCGTCTGTGGACGTGGCGAGCTTCACCTTGGCGTTCTTATCGAGAACCTTAGACGTGAAGGCTATGAGCTTGAGGTCGCTAAACCAACCGTCATCATCAAAGA
>CADCDV010000113.1:0-4537 GCA_902800255.1 uncultured Erysipelotrichaceae bacterium
TTCATCTCAGATTACATATTCAATAATCCTCCCAAAATTAATGGCAAGAAAGTGTTCTATACCGAGCATAGTCTCTTTGTGAATCATTGGCTGCTCTATGCTATCGACAATTTTATGAGTTATGAGGCAGAGAAGAGTATTCGTATTAAATTGAACTCACTTAAAAGAAAAATGTTTTGGTCTGCGGTTTGTCATCTTCGGCCAGCATTGGCATCATATTTTCTCATCATGTTCAAACCTTTATGCTGGCTGTTGAAAGTACGAGTCTTTCGTGCCAATATTGATCGGATTATTCGAGTTGTTTATAAATTGTCTTAATCTTTGAACTTGCCTTTATTTCATTCAGTGAACTGCTAACTTCTTTCTAATTATCGTGTGACAATATTTCAGCCAAACTAAAGTATGCGGAGCCTTCTGATATAAGAGAGAATACAGTTTCTGTTTCAGTCCGTTATTGAATCTCATATCAGGAGCTAATGACTTCATGTAATCCATGGCTTGTATCATTTGCGAAAATCCTTTTATATGTCCGTAGGTTATTTTCCATGTGAATGACTGGAAATAGCGAAACACGATGTCCTTTTGTCTGACTCTTGTAGACGATGCTAGACTGGGCATCTCTGAAAGTTTCCAGATGCTTGCAATGGATACACACAAATCTTTCGCCTTCTTAAGCGTATAGGTCGAAAAGGTCGTCGAAACATGCCCACATCTGTAGATAATCATCGTCAGATTAATTCTGACACATCTTTTTTTGATCAACCAAAAACATCATATTCGACTGGTGATTTATCCCATCAGAAGCCTTATATTGCTGATGTGCAGTGTGTATAATTAGACTTCCATCATATTCAGCAAAACTCACATCCCCGGCCTTAAAGGGAGCATATGTGTTAGCCCCACAAATATCTACCTTTCCACCGTATTTGAAGTAGGATTTGCTAAGTATTTTGAAGTAATGGCCATCCCAACCCTTATCATCGGAATATTCTCAATCGCCGTCCTTTTCCTTGTCTTCCATAGGGAATTAGCCAAACCAATCGAGCACTTCGACGTTGAGGTCAAAAAGGTTGAAGACCCATTCCTCATGTATGTCTCTTTGATCCATCTTGGTCTTGCGATTATCTGTTTAGCTATCTCGAATATCATCAATATCGAGATGTGGATGATCACTTTGGGATTCGCTGTATCGATGAGTCTTATCGTCATCGTTTATTCAATCGTCAAAAAGAAAAACGAGATTGGGCTCATCTACAAGAAACTCCCCTACTCTCTTGTCCCGTTCATTCTCTCAATGTTCGTCATCATCATGGCGGAAGATGGAACAGGTCTATTTGGTTATCTCGCTTCCTTCTTAAACGGGATTGAAAACCCTATCCTTCAAGGTTGGGCGTATCTTGTGAGTTCCACCTTAGCCTGCAACTTCGTGAACAACATCCCAATGTCTTTGATGTTCAGTAGGATTCTCGATGGCAATCTTGTCAGCGTTTTCGCGACGATCATCGGTTCGAACTTAGGAGCGCTCCTCACTCCGATAGGCGCACTAGCCGGAATCATGTGGATGAGCATCCTCAAGCACAAAGGCATCCACTTCTCCTTTGGAGAGTTCATCAAATACGGGGCCGTCATCACCGGGTTCATGCTCGTTGGTGCGCTTGGTGCTGTCGCTCTAATACCCCTCTTCATATAAAAAACCGCCAGATATCCTGACGGTTTGTTTTTTTAATTATGTAGCTTATTTGGCAAGCTTAGCTTCGATGGAAGCAAGGAGATCGCCGACGGTTTTGAATTCGGCTAATTCCTCTGGGCTGAATTCGATGCCATACTTGTCTTCTAAATCAAGACACATCTCAACGACATCGAGGCTATCGAGACCAAAATCCTTAAGGGACTTGGCTTCATCGATTTTTTCGACTTTCATTCTTTCGCAAAATAATTTGCGGATTTCATTCATCTGGTCTGCGCTCATAAAATGCACCTCACAACGTGCCTATTATAGGTGGGAAAAGAGACTCGTGCAAGCCTAAGGCCCTCTTTAGAGGGAGAGGTCTTTATTCCTTAAGGATATCGAGGGTGTCGAATAACTTAACCTCTTCGCCATTTACGGTGTAGACGTGATAGGAGAGAGTCTTCTCATCAAGGTCAAGGATACCGAACATCTGAGCGTTCACGTTGCCAGTCGCAGGATCGCCGACATGGTATTCCTGGGACGAGGTGTAGCTGCCACTCTGATAGGACTCATACTGGTTATCTAGTTTAAGGGTGCCAAGTTCGATTTTGTATTTGTTCGAGAGGAAGGTCTTGCTTGGGTTCAGGCCTTTGACCTCACCGTCTTCGACAACGACTTCTGACCAAATTCCATCGGCTTCGGAAGCGCCACAGCGATGCCCTGCTGCACCAGTAGTGACGTAATAGGTGCCGTTAGGATTTTTATCATAGGATAAGCCATCCTTTTCTTCGGTCTCGACGTTGAAGTTAACGACTTCCTCATTATTCCAAGTGGTTGTATATCCGGCAGCGTCCCACTTATAAGGCTTGGTTTTGCTATAAGTGTGGTCATGGGCCTGCAAGACTAAGTCAACGTGTTTCTCTGAGAAGATTGGAGTCAGTTTTTCGACCATCTTCTGGTTGTCGCTGGAGTTGCTGTTATCGCCCGTGGAATATGGGGAGATATGGAGCATGACAATCTTCCATTTGGCATTAGATGCGCTTTCAAGATCGGAGGTGATCCAATTAAGCTGCTCATCATCGACATCGTTGGAGTTGATGACCATGAAGTGAGCAAAGCCGTAATCGTATGAATAATAGGCGCCTGACCAATCATAGCCAGAATAGTCAATATCGCTCATGAGATATTGGCAATATGGAGCGGTTCTCTCGTGGTTTCCAGCCGAAGCCATATAAGGCAATGAGGCTTTGTAATCGGAGATGACGTCATAGGCTTTCGCATAGCGAAGAATGCGGGTCTCCAAACGTCATGCTTATCGGCGTCTTTTGTTTGGGCATCGCTCATCTGAACGGCTGTAATCTTTTCGATGTTCTCCCCTTCTACGATGAATGCGCCATAGGCATAGTTAGAGGAAGCACCGATCTTGTAGCTATAAGCCTGGCCTTTCTCCAAATTCTCAGCGTGGACTTTATGGACTCTGCAGGTCGTGTTGTCGATGGAACTCGAGGTTTTGCCGCTTGCGGTATAGGAAGGAATCTCGCTGTCTTTGCTTGAGAAGGAGCCGCCTTGGGAATAGGTGACCTCGATGCTTGAACCAGTAACAGGGATAGCACCAGTGAAATCGGCTTCCTGGCCTTTGTCGCTCTCCGGCGTGAATTCCGGGCGGTTGATCTTAAAGGAAGAGGCCGCAACTGGGTTAGAAGATTCTTCTACGACTGGCTGATTGTTTTGGCAGGCAGCCAAGAAGAAAGGAAGGATGGCAAAGCACGCCACGGCACGACGAGAAAAGGTACGTTTTTTAGTTTTCATAACACCCTCGTAAATAATTGAGGTGGGCTTATGCCCAACGACTGAAACTATTTTAACCATGTTGGTATAGGGCTTTAAATACCTTTTCCCTAAAAATTCATCAATGTTGAAACTTAGCGATAAAAAAAGACGCAGAAGTTGATGTTTCCCCATCATCAACCTCTACGTCAAAAATCAAACAAATATCGAGAATTTCCCCTGCAAATCCCCCATATATTGTTTTAGATAACAACCGTCATGTTTGGATTTGCCCACTTAACGCTTCCATTGGCTTCTACGGTGATTTCCTTATTAACCGCCTGAGCGCTCTCGGCAAAGGCTGGAATAAGGATTCCAAGAATTGCTCCGAAAGCAGCTAAGACAAGAACCATGCCAAGAAGCTGTCCTTTGAGTTCTGCCATAAACGTACCTCCTTTCTTAATCGATGTATCCGATCATCACGCTGCGCGTTACCTCAAGCACCATGACGTCTCGCGAGATGATAATGGGTTCGTATTTGCGGTAGATGAGGAATTCGTAGACACCCCCTACTTCAACGTAATCTTTTCCAAGAGGTAGGATGTAAGCGTTCGCCTTCTCTTCCACATAATTTTGGATATCTTTGCTGATGCCACCTTCCAAAGAGATGAGATGCCCTGCTGTCACGGCCATGGTGTCGAGCACGCTATAGATTTGTTGGATGGTCGTGAGGTCACCGACATAAGCCATGACCTGGATTGAGAAAAACAAAGATAAAAGAAAACCTAAACTAGATCCCATACGCAAGATTCCCCATGATTACGACGATTGCGACGATGATTAGGCCCATCGTCAGAGCGCTATCTGCCAAAGGCAGGAAGTTGTTATTGTTAAGGGTGCTCTCGAATTTGCTTAGCTCGTATTTCCTTTTCTCAGAAGCTACTGAAGCAAAGACGCTTTCGAATTGTTGGATGTAGGTCGATGAACCACCTTCGTTACCCATCTTGTAGATACTGATCATCACTTGGCGGATCTCGAGGCTCTTGAACTTCTCTGAGAAATCAAGATAAGGTTTCACGCTTTTATCTTTGTCGATATCCT
>CADCDV010000113.1:4551-7970 GCA_902800255.1 uncultured Erysipelotrichaceae bacterium
GGCGTTATAGACCGGTCTTCCATTGCCAACGAAGATTTTGAAATAGGAGAAAACATGTACGAATTCTTTCTCAAGGGCTTCGTTTTTGACCTTCTTGATTCTCGATGCTTTTCCTAAAAGGAAATAATCGCCTACGATTGCCAAAAGAATGATCGATAAGGAGGCTATCAGAACCTTCGTCACTTGATACGCGAAGAGGGCGATGGCGAGGAGAAAGAGATTGGCCATAATCATGAGGGCAATTTCCTTCTTTGGGTTTAGGCCCGCTTCTTTTAGAGTCAGGGCCCAGGGCTTTTTCGGTTTTTTCTTTTTCTTCATTTCATTTCCTTTCTAGGCTCATCTTCTCGCCTGTATATGACCTCACGTAGATATAGAAAGACACGGTGGCGATCGCGAAATAGGCCGATGCGGTCAAGAGGTAAGGAAGGTTCTTCGTCAAGGTGTCGTAGAAGTTAGATAGTCCGAAGCGAAGGAAGGCCAAAACAATCGTGCTAAGGAACCACAAAGAACCATATTGGACGAGGGACTTCTTCCTGATCGTCTCTAAGGAGTTGTTCTTTTCCTCGTTGAAGGTCACTTCGTTAAGCAAGGGCGAAGCTATCTCAATTAGATCGCCACCCTGTTCGATGAAGGCTTTAACGATAGAAAGAAAGACGTTATAGATATCCTCCTCAAAATACCTTGGCAGATATTCGAGTTTCTCCATCGTCGTCATGGGGGCTATAGATTCAAGAACCTTCTTCTCCTCCCCTTTCGCATCAATCGTGGCGTCCTCAAAGGCCTGGTCGAGCGAGGAGGTGACGGAAAGCGAGATGATGAAATGGTTGATGAAATTGAAGACCTCATGATGCTTCCTCCTTTTGTCGAGATACCTTTTGATGAGGGGCTTTATAAAAATGAAGGCAATCGCGAAATAAGAAAGGAAAACGATTCCGGCAACCATGAGGGAACTCGTCGTCACATAAGCGATGATCCCGAAATAGAGGGACAGAAAGAGATAGACGAAGACGTTTTTCATGACTTTTCTCCTTTGCTATAAAGCGTTGTTATCTTTTTGCTCTTCTCATCAAGGCGACCTATCTCCTTGATGAAGCGTTTTATCGAGCCATCGGGTGCGCTTTCCTTCTCAACGTAGACGTAATAGCGGAGATGCCTCGCTATATCTTCCATGAGTTCGTCTTTGAAAAGCCTTTTGCTGCCAGTCATGGCAAGCCTTGCAACCCTGTCAGGCATGGCCTTGAGTTTCTCGGCATGGACGGTTGTGATGACTGGATGGCCACTCATTGCGCTTAGAAGGACATCAAGCATTTCCTCCCCTCGCGCCTCAGCGATGACGATGTAATCCGGATCGTTCCTTAAGGCGTTCTTGATGAGGGCAGAAAAGGATGCGCCTCGCCCTTGTTCATTCACTAGCCAGGTCGTGAGATCGATATTTTCGTTCTCAACCATATCGAGCTCTTCGACGTTGTCGATGACGATGACCCTCGTGCATGGAGCCATGTTCTGAAGGAGCCATTTTTGGAGCTCGGTTTTGCCGCTAGAGACCTTTCCGCCAATGACGATGGACTCTCCGTTTTTGATGAGTCTACGCAGGATTTGCAGGGATTTTTCATCAAAGAACCCTGATTTGTCGGTGATTTTGCAATCATTGCTCTCTAGACGCACTGCACACTGAACTGATGTTCGGTCAGATTTGCGATTTGTCTTAGAAACGAAGAGACCTCTTCTCTCTTAACTTCGAAGTCCGCTTTTTGGCGGCCTTTGTGGTTAGAGACGTAATAGATCGATTCTCCGTTATATGTAATGTCAGTGACGCCTTCTTGGCGGATAAGAGGAGACAGAAAAGAATTCTCCAAATAGGCTACTGGGTCACCGCTCATATTGCTTTCCCCTTTCTTATCTCAAAGGCTTTCAAAGAATGGTAATGATAGGTGCCGTTGAACCTGCAATCGAAGGTGATTGTGACCGCATAGGGAATACCAAACCTGACCCCATCCCCATCTTTGAAGTCCATTTCCACATTCCACTCATTGACGTAGTACTTGCTAAGGCTCTCGCTGAAATATTTTGTCGCGATGCGGGCAAAGAGTTTGGGCTCAAAAGAAGCCGGCCCGCCATATGGGTCTGAGATAACGGCGTTTTGAGCAAAGGTGAAGTCAAAGGCTGCGAAAGTGTTGATGATCACAGTTGACGTGTATGAGAAGGAATAGGCAGAGATCGAGAAGATGAAAAGAGCTACGAAGAGAAGGAAGTTAAGCATCGGGTTTCACCTCCGCAACGTAGTAGCGGCTATTGATCTTCGAACCAACGTCATTTGATGCGCGAAAGACTGTGAAAGGATGGTAGAGGGTGTCGCTATTCTTCCACGTACCCCTTTGACGGGAGGCAAAAAGATTTGGGTCGTGAATTCATATCCATCCGCATCTGAGTGGTAATCGTTCGTCTCGTAACGGAGGTCGCTTTTGAGAAAAAGCATCTTCTTTGAACGAAGGTATGATTCTTTCCCGTCTGGGATTAGTTCCAAAGGAACGCTGATATACGGAACGTTGAGCGGGGTCTTTTTCCTTGTGCCGATATGGAAGTCATCAAGGTAGTTATAGAAACGGACCTCTCCCTTCCTCATCGTCATAGGAGAGGTTGAGTCATCGTAGTTACGGACGTTGAACCTCATTTTCTTAAGAGGCAGAAGCCCTTGCGAGTCCGGCTCATATTCATCTTCGAGACCATTTGAATTGACGGTCACGTAACATGGATACCCAACGATCAGCTCCCCTTTGTAGACACCTCCGAAGGCTTTCTCATTTTTAAATGAACAATCCTTACCGGCAAATGTCGTTGGATAGAGGTATCCATATGGGACATTGGCCGTCCATGACTCTACCGTTTCTGGAGCGACCATGACCCTAGTTTCGACAAGTAGATGCTGATCAACATCTCCAACACGGATCCTCGAATAAGGAACCACCACTTCAAAATCGATAACCTGCCCTTTCTTGTATGGGCGGAAATCGAATCGAGATTCTATGTAACTAAGGCCTGGCCTTGTTTCGCCATATGACTCAGTTTTGTTTTTCCCATTTTCCCTATACGTATGGTTAACCTCAAAAACAAAAGCGATCTCCGCATCTTTGAGCATGTGCATATGGAGGGTCATCCTCCGGTCTTTCTGATCGTTAGGCGCCCAATAGAAATCCTCAATATAGCAGGTTTCGGCGACCGTTAGCCAAACTTGATTGAAAGACCACGCTGAGGTTAGGAAAGGCATGAGCAAAGAGAGAATAAAGAGCAACGGCTTCAGTTTGCGCCCATTAGTCGGATGTATTCTGTTTTCAGTTTGCATTTGAGCTTCCTCCTTTCCTGTTCGTAGAATTCCTTGCTTCCGTATTTCATCCACCAGAAGGGATAATTCTTCCCTTTTT
>CADCDV010000114.1 GCA_902800255.1 uncultured Erysipelotrichaceae bacterium
TGGATTTAGAGAAATTTGGTGAAATTGCATTAGATAGCCTCCTCGACTCCCTCAAGGTCTTGGCTTTTGCTTTTGCCATTTATTTCATCCTTTCCTTCTTTGAAGGCAAGATTGCCTCTCTTTTAGAGAGGAAGAAGAAACAAGCGCCTCTATTTGGCTCTTTGGTTGGCGTGGTGCCGCAGTGTGGCATCTCCGTCGTTGCCGGTGATTTATACACAAAAGACCACATCACTTTGGGCACGCTTGTTGCCATCTTCATCGCTTGCTCTGACGAAGCCCTTCCTGTCATGTTTGGCAATTTCGAGGGGAAGTGGCCGATGGCCTTCGCCCTTATTGGCCTAAAGATCGTCTTTGGCGCTTTCTTCGGGTACATGGTCGACTTCATCTGGAGAAAGAAGGAACACGTCGTCGATGAGCACCTTGAACACTGCGAAGGCAACCATGACATCCACCATGGATGCTGTGGCCACGAGGTCGAAGACGGAGGCAAAGAAAGCCCTCTTCACGAACATCTCGTCCATCCTCTTCTCCATTCGCTTAAGATCTTTGCATATGCTTTCGTCATCTCGCTTCTTTTTGGAACCTTCTTTGAATGGCTTGGTTCCGTCATCGATTTAGAGGCTTTCCTTTCCTCTTCCTATTGGTTCTCGCCATTATTCGCTATCCTCATCGGACTTATCCCTAACTGCGCCTCTAGCGTCCTTCTTGCCGAGCTTTATGTCAGTGGCACCCTTCCTTTCGGCGCTCTACTTGCCGGTCTTGCCGTCAACGCTGGCCTTGGCCCGTTATATCTATTTAAGCAAAAGAAAACCCTCAAATCGGCTTTTGTCATCGAAGGCTTGCTTATCGCCTTTGGCCTAATCATGGGTTACGCTTTCATGTGGGTTAATGTATGAGAGACAAGAAGACTGAAGCGCTTTACCGCAAATACATCAAAAAGAAATACACCGGGGAAGACCTCGATATGCTTAATGAAAAAGAGCTCGATGGGGATTCTCTCAAAGCCGGAAGCGAAAAATACAAGGACCACGAAGACGCCGCTTAGTGTAGAATATCTCCATGAACGAAAGAGAAGCGCGCCTTGCTTATAAGAACAAGATCGATTCTTTCTTTCGACAGTATTTCAAAAAAACGCTGTTTGTTGTCCGAGTTGAAAACCTGAAGTTCATCCTTGTGGCTGTCAGGATTGGCTTAATGTTCGTTGGCCGCAAAGACGGTCTCACCATCGCTCGCTTCAAAGCGATTGATGTCGTTAAGCAGATTATTAGAGGCGCTCTCTTGGTCGGTCACGTCATCCTTGCGATAGGCGCTGGCACAGAAAGCAGCGGCTTCGACCTAGCGATCAGAATCTATTCAATCATCATCTCAGCCGTTGAGCTCATCCTCTTCGTCTATGGACTTTGGAGAATGGCTTGGATCAAAGAGAACCCAGAGAGAATATATGGCAAATTTGCCATCAAAGAAGTTAGTGAGAAGAGGGTACCAGCCAAAAACCCTAGCAAAACCCCTTCAAAATACTCTGAACCAACCAAAATAGAAGGAACCCCGAAGGCCATTCCGTCGATTGATGCGGAAGTGAAGGAAATCGAGGTCAAGAAATAACTTGCCAAGAGGCTATCTTTGAGTAAAATTATCGTTGCGCATTGGGGTGTAGCCAAGCGGTAAGGCATCGGACTCTGAATCCGAGATGCACTGGTTCGAACCCAGTCACCCCAGCCATTTGAAGAGACAGAACCATTTAATTGGTTCTTTTTCTTTTCCTAGAGAAATTCACCATTTTGTTGTTGACAAGTTCGCTTGGCATTCCTTATTATGTTCGTGACAAGTTCGCTTGGCAAAAGGAGAAACAAAATGGAAAAGGAAGAAATCTTGGCTAAGGCTCAAAAAGAAAACAAAGGAGCGGATATCGCCGATCTTGAAGCACAAAGAAAAGGAACGAACATCGCCTATACGGTCGGTGGACTCACTTTCATAGCGATTATCATCGTTGATTTGATTGTTACTAAGGTTGCCCATTTCGAGATTCTCGGTGGACTCTTCGTCATGTTGGCAGTGGCCTTCTTCGTCAAATCCTATTACAGCAAGAAGCGTCATGAACTCATCGTTGGCATCCTTTACGCATTATGCGCTATAGCAGCGATAGCCTCATGGATTGTTAGGCTCGTTCACCCATTCTAATTATGGATCAGTCGTTAACTTTGCATAACAACGTGGCAGCGGTTAGGAAAGAGAAGGGAATGTCCCAATCCGAACTCGCTGAACTCGTAGGCGTTTCAAGGAACACAATCAGTTCAATCGAAACCGGTCAATACCAGCCAACCGCCAAATTAGCCTTGCTCCTTTGCGTGGCTCTCGATAAGAAATTCGAAGACTTGTTCTTCTTCTAAAAACAAACCAACAAAAAAACGGGGAAAATCCCCGTTTTCTTTTTATTCTTTCGTTAGGCTTTGACGAGCTCTTTGACGATCTCAATCATTTGATTGAAGTCTCTGACTGAGAGGAACTCATAACGGCTGTGGTGGTTATATGAGCCAGTGCCAAGGTTTGGAGTTGGGCAACCAAGGAAGGAGAATGTCGCTCCATCGGTGCCGCCTCTCACTGGGGCGTGGACAGGAGTGATGCCCATCTTCTTGAAGACCTCGATGGCGTGGTTGAGAGCACGTGGGTCCTGATCGATGATTTCCTTCATGTTCTTATAATCGTCGCCCATCTCAAGGTCGATCTTGGCGGTTGGGTATTTCTTTTCGATGAATTCCTTGATCTCCTCGAATTTCTTTTTCTGGGCAAGGAATTTCTCTTTGTCGTGGTTTCTGATGATGTAGTGGAGCTCGGCTTTGGAAACGTCGCCAGTGAAGGAACCACAGTGGTTGAATCCATCATGTCCATCGGTGTTCTCAGGTCTAGCTTCCTGCCCAAGCATCGAATCGAAGAGGACGCCAAGGCTGATGGCGTTGACCATTCTGCCTTTGGCTTCGCCTGGGTGGATGCCTACGCCATGGATGGTGACGTCAGCGTGCGCGGCATTGAAGTTCTCGATATCGATATGGTCTGGGTAATCGCCGTCGACGGTGTATGCGTAATCCGCACCGAATTTCTTCGCGTCGAAGTGTTCTGGGCCTCTTCCGATTTCCTCATCAGGGGTGAAGAGGATGGCGATTGGGTGATGTTTGACTTCTTTATTTTTGACCAAATAGGCAAGGACGGACATGATGACGGCAACGCCGGCTTTGTCATCTCCGCCTAAGAGGGTGTCGCCGCTTGTGACAACAAGGGTATCTCCCTCATGCCCCTTAAGGGAAGAGAACTCTTTTGGGCTCATGGAGTACTCATCATTGAGCTTGATATAGCCGCCGTCATAGTTCTCGATGATCTGGGCTTTGACGTTTTTGCCAGGCATCTCTAAAGCGGTGTCGACATGGGAGTTAAGTCCAATAACGTCTAGTCCCTTTTCGCCTTCGAGGTAAGCGTAGAGCCTTCCCTCTTTGGTGATCTCGCCTTCAATGCCAAGCTCCAAAAGCTCCTTCCTAAGAAGGTTAAGGAGGTCATACTCCTTTTTGGCGCTAGGAGTTGAGGTGGAATTATCATCCGACTGGGTGTCGATTTTGATGTATCTAAGGAATCTTTCTAAATTTTCGTTCATAGTGTTAGCCTCTTATAACTCGGTTATTGTAACTCAAAAACCCACAAATGAGTAAGAAAAGACCTTTTTAAAAGGTCATTACGCTACCACATGTATCACGAATCCTATAAAATGGGGAAGTCTTTCAAAGAAAGGAAAAGTAAAACATGTCAAAAGAAAAAGTTATCGGCGCTCTTGATGAAGAAATCACCGCCAAAATCACGAGCGACTACAAAGAAGATAAAAAGAACATCATCGTGAGGCACGCCCTCAGCAAAGGAAACATCTCTGCTGCGATTTATGAGCCAGGCGCCCTCGGCGATGTCGCCCCAGCCTTCTCAATCGACCTCAAGACCCTCCCGGTCGCCAACCAAAGAAG
>CADCDV010000115.1 GCA_902800255.1 uncultured Erysipelotrichaceae bacterium
GAAGAAAGTTTGGTTTTATTAAAAGGAGAATTCCCATTTGAGTTACCAGAAAAATATTAGTTATTGTAGCCTAAATGATGGCCTCTAATTCCGTGGCTTTGACATGACATTTGTTATACAATGTTGCTGCCCGCTACCAAAAAGGTTTGGAGCGGAGCGGAGACAGACCAAATGTTACTTGCAATTGACGTCGGGAATACCCTGACAGACTTCGGCTTTTTCGCCGATGACAAACTGCTTAATTCCTATTTGATGGATAGTGACACCAAACGCAGCGAGGACGAAACCCGTGCTCGCCTTCTTTTGATGTTCAAATCCCTCGAAATCGAACTAAGCGAAATCGATGAAGTAATCATTTCATCGGTTGTCCCTTCAATCGGGACGATTCTTACGAGCCTTAGCCAAAAGCTCTTTAACGTGAAGGCTAAGGTCATTGGCCCTGGACTTAAGAATGGGCTTAAGATGCGCGTCGACAATCCCTCAGAGGTCGGCGCCGATCTCATCGCGGATGCGGTGGGAGGAAAAGAGAGATATGGCAACTCGCTATTCATTGCCGACTTAGGCACCGCGAGCAAATATCTTCTTATCGATGAGGATGGCGCTTATTCAGGCCTTGCGATCGCTCCAGGAATGCGGCTTTCGCTTGACGCTCTCTCTAATGGGACAGCGGCTTTGCCAGAGATTTCGCTCTCGAAAAAAGCAAAAATCTACGGCAAAAACACTGTGGATTGTATGGCAAGCGGAATCATTAACGGCACCATTTATCAGGTCCGCGGTTTCGCTGAAGCATATGAAAAAGCAGTGGGCCATAAGCTCACCAAAATTCTCACGGGCGGTAATGCCGAATACGTGAAAGATGAACTCCCGGAATTCATCTATGACAAAGACCTTCTTATGGAAGGACTATACGCAATCAATCTTAAGAACAGGAAATAATCAAAATGAAAATAACAGTTAAAGATATCGCAGTCGATGCGATTTTCGTCGCGATCATCGCGGCCATGACTTTCGTTCCATATGTCGGAATGATCACCCTCCCATTCATCAGCTTTACCCTTCTCCATCTTCCGGTCCTCCTCGGAGCTTACCTCTTTGGCTGGAGAAAAGGCCTCTTATTTGGCATTGCCATGGGCGTTTGCTCACTCATCAAGGCCACAACCATGCCAGCCGGAACCTTTGACGCTCTCTTCGTTTGGCCATGGATCAGTGTCCTTCCAAGAGCCTTATTTGGTTTTTTGAGCGGTTTGTTCTTTGATATGCTGCACAAAAATTCTAAACTATACGGGAACCCACTTATTGTGGGTTTGCTCTCCTTCGCCTTTACCGTTATGCATACGGTGTTTGTGTTTGGATCGCTATTTATCTTCTTCCCTAACGAAACCTATGGGCTCTTATCGAGTGAAAGCCCATTCGCGGGAGGAATCACTGTGTTTGTTGCGATCATTATCTTGTTTGGCATGTTAGGAGAGGCAACCTTGGCTGGTATTGTCACCCCAGCTCTTGGTAAAGGAACGATGTTCGTCGCAAAGAGATTCAGAAGCGACGATAGAGAGGAAGAGAAAGAGTGAACTTCGACAAATTAGCAAAATCCTATGAACAAGGGGCCGTCAAAGCCCTTCAAGACTTCATCCGCATCAACAGCGTCTACGATGAGATGACTATCGGTGAGGGAGCGCCTTATGGCTTAGGCGTTAAAAAGGCCTTAGAGTATTTCGCCAAACTCGGCTCCAACTTTGGTTGGAAGAGCAAAGTCATCAATGGCTATTGCACCGAGATCACCGTCGGTAATGAAGGACCGCTCGTTGGTATCTATGGCCATAGCGACGTTGTCCCAGTAAGTGGCAAATGGACCCACAAGCCTTTTGGCGCTGAAATCAAAGACGGTGTCATCTATGGTAGAGGTGCTTGCGATGACAAGGGACCGCTTCTTGCCTCCCTTTGGGCCGTCAAACTCCTTCAAGATGAAGGCCTCCTCAAAGGCTTCCGCGTCAAGATCGTCAGCGGTGGCGATGAGGAACGTGGCTCATCCTGCTTGAACTATTACTTCAACGAATACAAGGGAGAAGCTCCAAAATTCGGCTTCACCCCAGACGCCAATTGGCCTCTTATCTACGCCGAGAAGGGCATCACCCGTTATGACGCCTCCTATGAAGGCGAATTAGGACCGGTCATCGCCATGAACGGCGGTGTCGTCGTCAATGCCGTCTGTGACTATGTCCTCGTCACTTTGAAACCAGACGCCAAGTTCGTCAAATACCTCAAAGACAAGGCCATCAAGTGCGAAATCACTGACAATTCAGCCCTCTTAATGGTCAGGTTCTCTGGCAAGACCGCTCACGCTTCCACCCCAGAAATCGGTGAGAACGCTATGGTCACTTGCTTTGAGACCCTTGGTGAATTCTATAAACTCGAAGTCCTTTCAAAGGCCGCCAAAGCCATGAAGGATTGCCATGGTAAATCCTTCGGTGGATATAACAACTCCAAAGAGCTTGGAGAAGCCACCTATAGCTATGGTATCGTCAACTACGATGGCAAGAAGCTTACCTTCACCATCGACTTCCGTTATGGCGAAGAAGCCAAACCAGAAGAACTCATCGCCAAATTCCAAGAAGCCACAGGCTTAGAGCTCACCAAGAAAGGTGAGAGCAAGCTCCTTATCTTTGATAAGAAGTCCACTCTTGTCAGCACCCTCATGAAAGCCTACAAGAAAGGCGCCCACAAGCTCTTCGCAAAACCGCTTGCGATCGGTGGAGGCACCTATGCCAAAGAAGCGCCTAATACGGTCGCTTTCGGCGCTGAGTGGCCAAACCACCCAGGCAACATGCATTCCCCAGACGAATACATCTACATCGAAGACTTCATAAAAGACATCGCCATCTACGCCAGGGCGATCCTCGCATTAGGAACCGTTAAGTG
>CADCDV010000116.1 GCA_902800255.1 uncultured Erysipelotrichaceae bacterium
TTGATCTCGATGATGTATTCGAGTCTCCTATAGGCCTGGATAATGGTCTTGACGAGGAATTCGCAGTATGGAGCGTAGTTGTTCTGCTCATCTTCCCAACCGGCAGAGGATTCTTTGAAGACCGCGATGTAATCGCTCATCTGCTTCTCGATGAGATAGGAGATGGCGTAATAGTCATCAACTTTGTATCCGAACTTCTTTAAGCAGAAGTGGAGAAGGAGTCTCGAAAGTCTTCCATTCGCGTGCTGATATGGATGAATGCACATGAAGTCGAGGAGGAAGACGGCGGTAAGAAGGAGTTTGTTGACCTCTTCATCTTCCGCGCACATGTTGAACTGATAGATTAAGGAATCGAGGAGCTGATAGGCTTCTTCTGGGGCAGCAGGAGTGAAGATGCTGTCGAACTTGCCATCAAGCTTGGCTTCCATGATGTAGTTCTGCTCCTTCTTAAGATGGCCGCCTAGCTCTGGGTTATAGTCCTTATACATGTAGTAGTGGAGATCGCTGATGAACTTCATGTCCATTGGCTGGAACTTGTAGTTCTTGTCGATTAGGTCTTGCGCCTCAGCGTATCCAAGGACCATGTGGGTCTGGAAGTTCGTGGCAGGCTTTCCACGGACGAATAAGTCTTTCTCTTGCTGCGTAGAAATAAAAACATTGCCCAATGCACAGGAGGAGACTGCTCCAAACCTTCGGGCAATGTTACGCAAAAGCTCGACTTTCTCAAGTTTGTCAACGCCAGATGTTTTACCTTTGTACATCTCGATTGAGTTAAGCATGCTGTTGATGCTCGGCGTTGACAAACTTAAAACAACGCCTTTTAGATCAAAGATTCTCATGGTTTATGCACCTCATTTGTGACTTCAATTTACTATAGGAAAAAAATCTTTGCAAGCGCTTTCATAAGGGTTTCTAAACAAGCGAAAAAAATAAAAAAGTCAATAGTAATTTTTAGCGTTTTTTGTAAAAGAAAGGGCTTTCAAACACAAATGTAAGCGCTATTACGAAAGTATCAGTTTGTTTTGCTACGGTTTATATTTTTTTCGTTTTTCTTATTTATTTAATTAGGATTAACTTATTGTCTTCCGTGTTGATAATATGCGCATAACCTGTTAAATAGTGATTGGAGGTATCAGCATGGCTAAAGTAAGCACAAACATTTCCATTGATCCGAATCTCAAAGAGAAATCGATTGCCTTGTTCTCTGAATTTGGTCTCGATTTATCGACGGCTATCTCTTTATTTCTTCACCAATGCGTGCGTGAAAAGAGAATTCCTTTTGAAATCCGCCTTGAAGTGCCAAATGAAGTCACCAAGGAGGCTTTGTCCGAATTTGAAGAAATGAAGAAAGACAAAGAGAAGTACAAGCGTAACGCCTCCTTCGGTGAGATCGCCGAAGAAACTCGTTAATTTCAATCCGCCTTTCCTTTTTACATTCTTCCTCGCTAAAATAAGTTATATGGAAAAGAAACCTGATCTCTATCGCCTTAAGCGAACTCTTTCCGTTCTCGAAAAAAAGAACAAGAAATACGTCACCTTGGACATGCTTTCGAAATGGGTAGGGGTATACCCGGATGTTTTAGCCGATGACCTCATCATGTTTGAGCCTTTCATCCTCATGGACTCAACTCTCAATATGAATGACCTCGTCCCCGCCATCAAAGAGTATTTCGCGAAAGAAGAGGCAATTAAGGAAAAGAAAAAGCCAGCAGAACCAAAACCAAAAAGAGAAGTGGCCAAGAAAGAGGAACTCGCTGAATATGCCTCAATTGGCGACTTTGTATATAAGAGGATGGCGGGCCCAGGAGGCCTCATCTCCCCAAGCGCTTCCTTAAGCGACCACGACTTATACGTCCTTTCTAAGCTCGTCAAAGAAGAGCAAGCAAGACGTAAGCCAAAAAGGAAGCCAAAGAAGGCTGCTAAGAAGAAAACCAAGAAATAAGAAACCGCCACGTGCGGTTTTTTATTTGGTGGCCACAAGACAATTTTTAAGCACTCCTCAAATGTTCTTTGGAAGTTAGTTAATAAGTAATATACTTATTGAGAACAAAGGAGAGTATCTTTTAATGTCTGAAATCAAAAAGACCTTCAAATCCGTAGACGGCAACACCGCTGCCTCTATGGAAAGCTACTACTTCACTGAAGTCGCAGCTATCTATCCAATTACCCCTTCGTCTCCAATGGCCGAGAATGTCGACGCCATTTCCTCAAAAGGAGAGAAGAACTTCTTTGGCTCCCCAGTCAAAGTCGTTGAGATGCAAAGCGAAGCCGGTGCTTCCGGTGCCGTCCACGGCGCCCTTCAGGCTGGTGCCTTAGCGACCACCTACACCGCCTCCCAAGGTTTGCTTCTCATGATCCCGAACCTCTACAAGTGGGTCGGTGAGCTCCTTCCAGCTGTCCTCCATGTCTCAGCCAGAAGCTTAGCTACCCGCGCCCTTTCGATCTTCGGTGACCACGCTGACGTCTATGCCTGCCGTCAGACTGGCATGACCATGATCTGCTCTGGCTCTGTCCAGGAGATCGCCGATCTTGCCCCAGTCGCCCACCTCGTCGCTATCGAGGCCCAGACCCCAGTCATGCACTTCTTCGATGGTTTCCGTACTTCCCACGAAGTCCAGAACGTCGAATTCGTCGACAAAGAGGAATGGAAGAAACTTGTCCGTATGGACAAAGTCGAAGAGTTCAGAGCCCGCGCTCTTAACCCACACACCCACCCAGTCACCCGCGGTGGCGCTGAGAACGACGATATCTACTTCCAGGCCCGTGAAGCCCAGAACAAGCACTTCGACGAAATCACCCCAATCGTTGAGAAATATTTCGCTGAAGCAAGCCGCCTCACCGGACGTGAATATCACCCATTCTGCTACTATGGCGATCCAAAAGCCGAGCGCATCATCATC
>CADCDV010000117.1 GCA_902800255.1 uncultured Erysipelotrichaceae bacterium
TATTAAGGAGTTTCTCAAGGTGGGCTAATAAAGTCTTTGACGCAGCCTCAAGCTTCTCGCTATAGGCTTCTGGGGTGGTGATGACCTCACGGAGTTTCGCACGGATATCGGCAGGAAGGTCGTAGAAGTCCTTAACGCCGTATTTGGCCATGTACTGGTCGCGTTGCTCAATAAGCTTCTTAGAGAGCTTCGCGGATTTGGTGAAGTCTTTGACGATGGTTGGGAAGACGCTTAAGTCGTTGTCTTTCTCAATCGCGATGCCAAGCTCGCATTCGGAGAGAGGCTTATAGACCTTCTTGAAGGCTTCTTCGCATTTTGCAAGGTCAGAGAAACCACCGCTAATGATCTCCTTGATGGTTGGGAGAAGGATGTTGATGTTGTCGGATTGCTTTCTGATTTCTTTCTCAAGCGTGTCAGCGAAGAGAGTCTCGAATTCAGAGAGGTCGATCAAAGTGTCCCTTGGGGTCTCTTCGACATACTTCTCTAAACGTTCCTCTTCCGCTTTATCGGTCTCGGCAAGGAGGCCATTGATGGTTTTAAGAACACGGATGGCTTCTTTCTTGTCGGCCTTATGCTTAAGGACCATGGCCTCGGTAAGCTGCTTACCGACGATCATGATTGGGTTAAGGGAGCTAAGAGGGTCTTGGAAGATCATCGAGATCTTGACGCCTCTAAGCTTGGTGAATTGCTCTTCGGAGATCTTGAGGAGGTCTTTGCCATCATAGATGATCTGACCGTCTTCGATGATCTTGTTGTTCGCTAAGATGCCAAGGATGGCTTTAGAGGTGACTGACTTACCAGAGCCAGACTCACCGACAATGGCCATCGTCCTTCCTTTATATAAAGGGAAAGAGATGCCACGGACCGCTTTGACGGTGCCGCTATCGGTTCTGAAAGAGATCCTAAGATCTTTGACTTCGAGGATTTTCTCGTTATTCATAATCTGTTTTTCCATAACTTAGTCCTCGCTTCCTCTTAAGGTGGTGTTGAACGCGTCACGTAAGCCGTTGCCGAATAGGTTGAAGCAAATCATGAGCAACGAAATGACAAGACATGGGAAGAAGAGCATGTGTGGATGCTCACTAAGACCGGCAAGCTGTCCTTCGTTAAGAAGGGAACCAACCGAGCAAAGTCCGCTTGTGGTGAAGTTGATGATGCCAAGGTAGGAGAGTGATGACTCACTGAAGATGACGCCTGGGATCATAAGAACGCTCGAGGTGACAAGGGTACCTGCAGCGTTTGGAAGGATGTGCCTAAAGATAAGACGAGGATCCTTCGCGCCTAAGGTTCTTGAGGCAAGGACGTATTCCTGACCTTTGAAACGATAGAACTGCATACGAGTCGTTCCTGCCACGCCTATCCATCCTGAATAGACGAACGCGACGAGGAAGGCGAGGACGATGATGCCTCCACTGCCTACCGCGCTACGGAGTTCGGCGTTATTCGTGAACTGGATTGAGCAAATGGTAAGGATGATGATCGATGGGACGCAGGAGATGATGTCGGTGACACGCTCCATGATGAGGTCAGCGGTTCCGCCATAGTATCCGGAGACAGCGCCCCAGATAAGACCGATGATGAAGTTGATGATGGAGATGCCAACACCAAGGAGGAGAGAGAATCTCGCACCTAAGGCAAGGCGGTAGAAGATATCCTGTCCAGAGCCATTGCTGCCGAAGAAGTATCTTGGCTCAAAGCCATTGTGGAAGATGAAATAGTCGTAATAGTCGACGCGGATCGTCATCTTGCCAAGGTTCTCTTTGGCATAGACGTATTCTCCGCCTTCGGTGACGTAGATTGGGACAACTTTGCCGTTCGCGTCATGTCTAATGACGTAGTTATTCTGGGAGAAGTTGTATGGGGATGACTCTCTAGACGCCAAGGCGTACCAGATTCTTTGGTTCTGGTTATAGAAGGTCGTCATGTAGTCGATGATGTTGTTGATGATGTTTTCGCTCAAAGTATGAATGCCTTGGGCCTCCGCTTCTGCGAGTTTGTCCTGGAGCTCTTGCTTGTAAGAGGCAAGATAGGTCTCGTAATCACGAAGAGGCTTCATGATGGACTTCTCAGTGTGATAGATGCCCTTCTCCTTTTCGTATTCGACGAGCTTCTCGTATTCCTCTTTGCTGACGTTGATTTCTTTGCAACCGACAGCATAAGAATCGATACGGAGTTTGTAATGGGTCTGGAATTTGCCTGGACGAACCTCTTCCCTAACGGTTTCGACGTTCTCAACAAGAGGAGAATAGTTGCTGTCGTCAAGTTCAAGGATTTCAAGGTCAGTCGCGTTTTTGCCAGACTGGATCTCAGTGCCATCCCACCAGCCAAGGTTAAGGGCCTTGTTGATTGGGTTATATGGGAGAGAGTACTTGAAAACGTCATCGGTGAATCCGTCTTTATGCTCGGTTTCGTCGACGTAGGCCATTGGGGAGACAAACGGGACGATGATCGCATACAAAACAAGGAGGGCGATGATAATCGCGGCAATGATGGAGGCTTTGTTCTTCGCAAAACGCATCATGGCGCCTTTCAAATAAGAGATTGGCTTGGTCTCGAAAGCCTGGTCGTGGAGGTTTTCGTAGTTCTCTTTCTTGTGGAAGAGATTAGCAGGGATGGACTTGATATCCATAGTGGCTTCAGTGTTGAAAGTCATGACTTCTTTTTCCATTATTTGCCACCTCCCATTCTGATACGTGGGTCAACGATGCCATATGAGACATCGACGACGAGGGTCCCAAGGAGACCGATGAAGATATAGAACATCGAAACGAACTGGAAGACATCGTAGTCGCGGCTGCTGATAGACTGGAGATAAAGACCTCCGACACCATTGACGCGGAAGATGCTTTCGATGATCATCGA
>CADCDV010000118.1 GCA_902800255.1 uncultured Erysipelotrichaceae bacterium
GCATGACCGAAGCCGGCATCTGCTCCGTCGAATTATCGAAAGACGTCAAGACCAGACTAAAGTGCTCCATCGGCCATTCCTTATATGGCATCGAATACAAGCTCAAGAAAGACGAGGAAACCAAGAAGCAAGGCGAACTCATGATCAAGAGCGGCCTCCTCCACAGCGAGGAAATCATCGGCGGCGTCCGTAAAAAAGCCGAATACGAAGATGGCTTCATGGCCACTGGCGATATCGCTGAAATCGAAGAAGATGGCCGCGTCTACATCAAGGGCCGTTTGAAAGACACCATCATCGGCGCGAATGGCGAAAACATCTTCCCTGACGAAATCGAAACCTACTTCCAGTCGATCCCAGGCGTCGAGCATGTCCGCGTCTTCGGATATAGCCGTGGAATGGACGAGAGAATCATCCTCGTCGCTGAACTTGGAAACAAAGTCGCCAGCGAAGAATTCCCAGAGATTAAGAAGAAGCTCGATGAGGTCAATGACAAGATCCCAGCCGGCAAGAAAGTCTCTGAGTTCTATGTCTACAAGAAGGCTATCCCGATCTCTAACTCCATGAAGGCCAAGCGCTTCGCGGTTAAGAAGGATTTCTCCGAGCATCCAGAGAACTTCGTCGACTTCATCCAGAGACAAAAAGCCGTCGTCTCCTTCGAAGGATTCGATGACAAAGAGGTCCAGGAAACCATCAAGACCGTCAAGAAGGTCTTCGCCAAAACACTCCTCCTTCCAGACTACAAGATCGCCAACGATGCGATTTGGAATGTCGAGCTTGGCGGCGACTCCATGTCCTACATCCAGATGATCCAGGATTTGGAAATCACCTTCTCCATCACCATTCCTACGGAACTCTATGGCAAACTTGGAAACGTCAATGATTTTGCCTTCCAAGTCTTGACCCTAAAGAAAGCCGCAGGCAAAGAGGGAAAACACAAAGGTCAATAAAGTAAACAAAAAGGGTTGTCTAAACGCGCGAGCGAAGTTAAAATAACCCACGCATAACAAAAGGAATCTAAGTAATATGGCAAACATTAAATCAGAACAGAAGAGATTAGAGGTCCGCAGAAGGAACAACGCCCGCAACAGCGCCGCCAAATCGGAAACCCGTACCGCCATCAAAAAGGCTGAGGCCGCTCTTGCCGCCGGCAACAAAGAAGAAGCTACCAAGCTCGTCAATGCCGCCCTTTCCCTTCTCGACAAACTCGGACAGGCCAACATCATCAGCGTCAACAGCGCTCTTCGTAAGAAGGCCCACCTCCAGAAAGAACTCGGCAAGCTCAACTAAGCCCTTCTAAAAACAAACAAAAGAGCCATCACGGCTCTTTTTTTGTGCTTTCTTATAATTCTTTGAAGGTCGCCTTCACTTCTTTCTCGGTTATATCGAGGATGAGGTAGGTTCCTTTGTCATTGTCTCTAGGGAATGCGAGCGACCCAGGGCAGAACGTGTATATCCCATTGTCGTTCCTTGCCTCTCTCACATGGGTATGACCATGGATGAAGATCTTAACGCCTTCCGTTTCCAAAGAGGCTTCATAGATGTCGCTTACCGGATAATGCTCCATATGAAGTTTGCCATATGGGGTCTTTATTTCATAAATAGGTTTATCAAGATTCAGTAAAACCTGTGTCGCCTCAATTAGTCTCTCTTTAAGAACAGGATGTTCAAGATAGGCTTTAGCTTCTTCTCGATCATTGATTCCGTAAAACTCAGTAAGCTTACTTGTACCAGAACGTTTCATTTGGGGATAGACATACCTTACCCAACATTCAAATCCAAGCTTACCTTCCTGAATCTCCTTGAGAGCTTGCTCGTACAGCGTATTGCCATAGATAGTCTTACCATTATGGGCTGTGACAGATCGCTCTAGCCCTGCATTACCTTTGTTCATGTTTTTCATAAAAAATGAATTAAAGCTATAACTCTTCTACTATAATTACCAAAAACACAAGGGAGGTAACCAACTTCCTTTATTTAAATGTTGCACACTTCGTCAAATTTATCATTGACATGAAGCATCCAGTCTGGCAGTTTCTTGATTGCCTGGCAAACAACAGCATCTGGCATCTTCTTATAGAAAGCATAAGCCATAGGTCCAGCAATTGCTGCAAGTGTATCAGCATCGCCACCCAAGGAAATTGCCAACTTGATGCAGTCAATATAGTCTTTTGATTCCAAGAAACAAATCATGGCAGGGCCAACAGAGCCTGCGCATGTTGAGTTAAAAGTGTACTCATCGTGAAATGCAGCATACTCTAGGTTTGCCCAGTCTGGATAGTACTCGTTCAAGATATTTTCACGAATGTATTCCTTGCTTGCTCCATTCTTTAAATGGAAGATTGCCAGGGCTGTAGCAACAGCTCCCTTTATCCCTTCCGGACGGTTATGGGTTGGGGCAGCTGTCTCTGTAGCCATTTTGATACATTCTTCAACAGAACCTGCGAGCCATCCAGCCGAAGAACATCTCATGGCAGAGCCGTTACCTAAACTACGGTATGGACGTGGGTAATGATTAGCCATCCACAACTTAAACTTACTTCCAAAACCAGCATGACGATGCTCGTTTGCACATTTCCACAGATTCATGGACATATCAAGATGTTCTATAAAAGCTTCTGCACAGGCAAAAGTCAAAACTGTATCATCGGTAAAATGTGCCCTTGAACTAAATATCTTAACCTTATCATAGTCCTTTATCCTATGTGCACGCCTTTCGTATGCACTTCCTGCTATATCACCAATGGCTGCACTCATCAAAAGATTCTTCATATAAAACCTCCTTTATAAAAATTAAAACTCTAGACGAAAACCTTTTTCTTTCATCTCGTTGTAACACTCCGGATTGAACTTATAGAGGA
>CADCDV010000119.1:0-2852 GCA_902800255.1 uncultured Erysipelotrichaceae bacterium
GAAGACACAACGATCGAACCTCAGCAAAGCGAATACCTTGCCAAGTGCTTGACCGCTAAAGGCGTCAAGAACAAATGCATCGTCTATCCTCATGGAGCACACGGAACTGCATCCGGAGCCATCAATTCCTTCAATGCCGAAAAGCTTGCTAGCTTACCAGCAGAGAATGCTTCCTGGGTTGATGAGGCTGCCGAGTTCTTTAAGAGCTGCGGCTTAGCCATTAAGGATTAATTATTCTTCTCAAACGGATAGATGACACCCATCTGTTGGCGGCATTCATCCATCATCGATAAGACATCAAGAGTCGCTTGATGAGGGACGAGCTCGCTTTCGAGTTTGCCAGCCTTGATATCCTCAGAAACGACATCGAATTCATGGAGATATGAAGTTGGGAATCGGACATGTTCGGTTCCCTCTTTTGTTTTGATATAAGCGTGCCAAGTTCTATGGGCTTCCGGAACCTTCAAAATCCCATTTTCCCCGGCAAAAACCGCGTAGTTTTTATATAAAAGCCCATCAAAACCCGCTAAAACGCGAGCTGTGAAACCTTCATATTCGAGCTCAACAGTCTCATGATAATCAATACCGTTTTTAACGCGAGGGAAACATTTCATGCTCTTAGGTTTCCCAAAGCACCGGTACATATATGTCATTGGATAAACGCCCAAGTCGAGTAAGGCTCCGCCAGCTCGCATAGGATCAATCATCCTACCACGAACGTTATAGAAAACCTTAAAGCAACCTTCAGCCTTCCTGATCTTGCCTAAGCGACCGCTCTTGACCCATTCGGCAACCTTTTGGGCGACTGGGGAATAGAACGTCCACATTGCTTCGCTGATATAAAGATTCTTTTCTTTAGCGTAATCAAAAAGCTCTTTGGCTTCCTTCTCCGAGACAGCGAAAGGCTTCTCAACAAGAACTGGCTTCCCTAGGGAAAGAGCGAGTTTCGCATATTCGAGGTGGTTACTATGTGGCGTGACGACATAAACAGCGTCAACACCCGGCGCTAAAATAGCCTCTTTAGCCGATTCATATGCTTTTGAATGGAATTTCTTAGCCCATTCTTCATTCTTCGCTTTATTCCTGCGGTAGCAAGAAACAATCTCGTGACGGCCTGAAGGGAGAAGTTGCCTAGCAACACGGTTGGACAAGCCTCCAACACCTATAAAGCACCAACGGAATTTTTCCATATGGATATTATAAAGAAAAAAGGCACAAAAAAACGGGCCATAATTGACCCGTTAATTTCAATCTGGTGGATCTTAAGAGGCTCGAACTCTCGACCTCCTCCATGCCATGGAGGCGCTCTCCCAGCTGAGCTAAAGACCCAGGGATCGTTGCGCTTTTGAGCGCACGAAAAATATTAATGAAACAGCCGAGGTTTGTCAATCACTTTTGAAGGGTTTGTTTCGAGAGGCGCTTTTCTAAGAGGAAAAATTGAAATTAAGGCACTTTTCGATTATCTTTCATAAGGTACATAGAAGGCTTTTTTAAATGAGACTACTTATCATCCGCCATGGCGAACCGATATATAACCCTGACACCCTTACGGAGAAAGGAAAGAAAGAGGCAAAAATACTCGCTTCTTTTTTAAAGAAGAATTTCCCTGAGATTAAGGATTTCTATCTTTCCCCATTAGGACGCGCCCAGGAGACCGCTCAACCGATATTAGAGGCTTTTGGCAAGGAAGGAACCACATTCCCTTGGTTAAGAGAATTCGGGCCATTCCCTGGCTACGTCAGAGTCACCATTCCTTCCACTTATGGATGCTGGGATTATCTTCCAGAAGACCTTGATACGGAAAAAGAACTCCTTACCGAAAACTGGAGAGAGGTTCCTAGAGTCAAAGAGAGCCTTATTCCTGCCACATATAAAGAAGTCTGCGATGGTCTCGATTCCCTTTTAGAGACTTATGGCTATAAGAGAAAGAGCACCTATTACGAAGTAACTAAGCAAAGCCATGACACGATTTGTCTTGTTTGCCACTTTGGCGTAGAATCCGTCATCCTTTCCCATTTGATGAATTGCTCCCCTTGGGTTTTCTTACAGGGTTCTATCTCCGATCCAACTAGTTTTACCTACATCATCACCGAAGAGAGAAGGAAAGGCATCGCTTCATTCCGCTTACAGCAATTTGGTGATATCTCTCACCTCCGCGAAGCTGGCGAAGAACCATCTTTCAGTGGACGTTATGTCGAATGCTTTGACGATGAGGGCCGCCACTAATGAAGACGGTCATCTTCCTTTGTCATGGAAACATCTGCCGCAGCTCTGCAGCTGAGTTCGTTTTTAAATATCTCGTCAAACAAGAAGGAAGAGAAAACGAATTCCATATCTACTCTAGAGGTGTCTCTAACGAGGAATATGGAAACGACATCTATCCTCCAATGAAAAGAGCCCTTCAGAGAGCAGGCATTCCATATGAAAGGCATTTCGCCCAAAGGATAACTCCTGAAGAATATGACGAAGCGGATTACATCTTCTACATGGATAGATCGAACCTCGATTTAGCCTTATGGAGAATCCCGGACACCAAACACATCTATAAGCCTATCTTCGAATTCACGCCATCCGTCCACGAGGTTGCAGACCCTTGGTACGACGGCAGACATGAAGAAGCACTCAGCCAAATCATTAAGTGCTGCAAAGACATCTTAAAACACATCTAAAAACAAAAAATCCACGGCAAATTCGTCGTGGATTTTGTTTTTAAGTCGATTATCGCTGATTAGTTGTCGGAACGGTTGTAGCCATTCTTCATATGGGCGCAGGCATCAAGAAGAACCTGTTTCATGTACTTGTTGGTCTCTTCTTTGACAGCCTTAGCCATGACCTCATTGGACTCTTCAAGA
>CADCDV010000119.1:2864-3982 GCA_902800255.1 uncultured Erysipelotrichaceae bacterium
ACTTCTTAGCCTTGATCATCTTCTCGTCGTACTCATTGAGAATCTTGTGGCCAAGAGCGGCAACTGCGTTCTGATAACGTTCGATGAACATGACAGAGGTTCCGAAGTGAGCATCTGCAAGAGCGCCGAATATTCTGCTTGCCCAATAGAAATTATTGGAATCAACGGTCTCAGTTGTCGCGCTGACATAGGCAGGCATCTTGGAGACGTTGGTGTATAAAGGAAGCGGAACATTGAAGGCGTTGCTTCCGAAGCAAAGCCACTCAACTGCTGCGATCTCTTTTGGCATATATGGACGGATCTGAAGGATAGCCATTACATCGGTTCTGCAGATGCCAATTGGACGGTATTTGCCTTTGAGAGGGTTGTCTTTAGCGGAATATGGGTTATATGGGGTTCCCTGATAGTAGGAAGAAAGGATATACTTCACGTCTTCAACGGTGATCTTTCTTTCTGGAACAAGTGACCATGGAATATCATCGCTTTCTGGTCCGAAGTCAGCGTTGCAGCCATCCCACTTGTAGGTGCGTGGGTTGAAGAATCTCGCCATATACCAAGCACGTGGAGTGTTATAGACGTGATCGGCATCGCTATGGGAACCATAAGCTAAACGTGGGTTGAACTTATCGCCTTGGTTAAGGTTGAGATGGTATTTCTCGGTGAGTTCTTTGAGACCTTTGGAACACATGAATTCCTTCTGTTCTCCGTAAGCGTCTTCAAAATCGAAGTAATCGATACCGAGCTGGTTTGGCATGATGACGTATTCGTCGTCTTTGACTCTTCTGGCCATCCAGTTATGACCGCCGATGGTTTCAAGCCACCAGATCTCGTCTTTATCGCTGAAGGCAATGCCGTTTGGCTCGTAGGTTCCGTATTTCTCAAGAAGCTGGCCTAAACGGATAACGCCTTCCCTAGCGGAATGAATGTATGGAAGGGTGACGACAACGAGGTCTTCCTCACCAAGTCCGCCTGGGATGTCTTTCTGGCCGCGTTTCTCAGCTTTCTTATAAACGACATATGGGTCAGCGCCTAAAACAAGGGCGTTGCTGGTGATGGTCTCGGTAGCGGTCATGGCGACGTTCTCGCTATTGATGCCGTTAGCGGCCCAAATACCGGCT
>CADCDV010000120.1 GCA_902800255.1 uncultured Erysipelotrichaceae bacterium
GGACTAGGCAACATCTATGCGGATGAAGTGCTTTTTGCCAGCAAAATCAATCCAAAAACCCCTGCAAAAACCCTCTCAATCCCAGAATGTGGGCGTTTAGTCGAGGAATCTAGAAGGATTCTTATGGAAGCTATCAAGCAAGGCGGGAGCACCATTAGAAGCTATCACCCGAAAGAGGGTATGAGCGGAAATATGCAAAACGAACTCCACGCCTATGGTCACGAAGGAATGAAGTGTGACCGTTGTGGCATGATCATGAGAAAGATATCTATCGGAGGAAGAGGAACGACCTATTGCCCGAAGTGTCAGCCTCTTAAGGATAAGCCTTTCATCGTTGGGGTCACTGGCCCTATCGGTTCAGGAAAATCATCTGTCTCCTCTTATCTCAAAGACAAGGGTTTCAAAGTGTTATCCGCGGATGATATGGTCCACTCCTTATACAAGGAAGAGGAAGTGAAAGCCTATCTCCGTAAGATGTTCGGGGAAAAGATATTCAAAGATGGCGAGATCGATAAGAAGGCTCTCCTTGCTGTACTCGAGAACCCAAAGTCCAAGAAAGCTTTAGAAGAATATATCCACTCGAAAGTCTACGAGAGGATGTATTCGGAAATCGATTCCAAGAAATATAAGAAAGTTGTCGTTGATGTCCCTCTCCTTATTGGAGGGCCTTTGGAGAAAGACTCTGACCTCATCATTTTGATCACTGCTTCCGAAGAAGTCAGAAAAGAAAGACTCATCAAGAGAAATGTTGACCCAAAGAAGTATTTGGAACTCAATGATTCCTTTCCTCTTAGAAAAGCGAAAAAAGCCGCCTCAATCATCATTGACGGAAGCGGTTCTTTGAAAGATTTGCATAAAGAGTTAGATCACTTGGATCTTTTCTGAGTGACTGTTTCTAAACCAGCCTCAAGAACAACGACTTTGTCGATATTCTTTTCGATGAGTTTGCTGACCCTGCTACCTTCGATATAGCTCTTGTGGATGCTATAGAGCTGCTTGATCTCATCAAGAGTGTATTGGCTTGTGAAATAAGTCCTTAATCCTGCCCTACTTCTTTCAGAAAGGATTGGGAGGAGGATTTGGTCACGGATGTATTCACTTTTGAATTCATTACCAAAGTCATCAATAACCATGGTTCCGCAGCTCATAAGGGATTTCATGACCTTATCGAATTCAGGACGGTTCTTGATGGCAAGGGCCTTAAGCTCGTCGAAGCGTTTCGCTCCATTGATGAAACAGACTGTTTCGCCATCTGCGGCAAGACCATTAAGGACGGCGGCTAAGTAATATGATTTGCCACATCCTGAATCGCCTTTGACGAAAACCCACGGTTTTGTAGAGGTTTTTGTGAAGGTTTTGGCTAATGCGGTCCTGAGTTTTTTGTATCTTTCGCCTTTGACGGATTTGCCGTTTAGGTCTTTCCACTCCTCAGGGAAGTCCTTAAAGATGTAATTCTGCTCAAGGGCCTTTTTCCTTTTGGTTTCCTCGCTTGGTCCAAGGGTATAGGAAAGGTTTCCTGAATCATCGATGCAGAGCTTCATCGAATATCCAGGGTATGGGGCTTCATCTTTCTTCTTTGGGTCTTCCTCGGCATCTCTTTGATCGAGGTATGTCGCAAGAAGAGCGAGGTAGTTATCGATTTCCTCATCTCCGACGTTGAGGGCGTGAAGCTCGTTCATAAGACGGCGGTCGTTAAGGATCTCGTCGTGGAGGCTACTCTCTTTATGAGAGGCTTCTTTTATTTCTTTGGTGTCTTTCACAAACGTTTCCATGTTTACTTCCTGCCTCTATTCTTCATGAGCGCTTCAAACTCTTCTTCGTCGATCTCTTCTTCTTCGACTTCATCCACCACTTCGGATGGCTTTTCTTCTTTCACTGGCTTCTCTACCGGTTTAGGTTCTTGCGGTTTCTTTGCGTTTCTCTTCGCATGTCCGCCTAAGTAGTTAAGAGCATCTAGTGCGTTGGTGATGCCGGCTCTTACGAGAGACGCACCAAGTTTAGTGACATACGCGCCAGATAGAGCGTTCTCTTGGACACCTAAGACGTAGAAGATAAGTGCATTAGCAACATTCTCAGGAACACCCATTTCAACAACAAGGGTGTTGATGAGTTTGACGTCACTTGGAGCAGGCTTATTGCCACGTTGGAGCTTGGTGAGGAACTGGAGGGTGGACATGCTGTCCATCATACGGATAACCTTTGCCGTTGGGGCGTCGCCATGGATCTCACTGCTAGTCGGTTTGATATGCTCCTTATGGAGATAGTCGTATTTGGCGTTTTGAATGGCTAGTTCACTAAGATGGTCGAAGTCGATTCGTTTGCCGATGACGTTCCTTGGGCGATATGAATCGGAGACGAAGGAAGCCATGGCGCTTTCTTCATAAGAATATAAAGCGGCGATCCTTGCGATGCGCATCGACTCCTCTTTGGTGATGTATGCAGGTTTGATTGTTGGGTTGATCTCAATGAGAGAGGACATGAAGGCGTTGTTATCAAAACCAAGCTGGAGGCTTCCGAATTTCCTTTCGCCGGTCTTTGGACCGCTTTGGATGATGGAGGCGTTGCTGACGTTAAGATGGAAGACGTCGACGAAACGCTCGCTGACGTTCTCAAAGCCTTCTTCAATGGTGCTTGTCTCGTATTTCTTTGCTATTGCTTTGCAACCGTCTTCATTGATAAAGCTTCTGAGTGTGCCATATAGAAGCTCATTGCTGAAGAACTGGGCTGGGGTCCTAGGAGCCATGATCGAATAGAGATATAAGTGCTTTTTGCCAAGGATTTTGTGGTATGTGGCCACTAAACCTACGGCTTCAAGATATGAGAGGGCGTTCTCAAGTTCGCCGC
>CADCDV010000121.1 GCA_902800255.1 uncultured Erysipelotrichaceae bacterium
TTTTCGCCGAGAAAGAGCTCTTCATCGACGGAGGTTCTTTCTATCTCAAGGCCAATAATGGGGACGGAATTCGCTCAGATTCTTCTAGTGTTCTCATCAACGATGGCAACTATTCGATCGACGCAGGAACTAAGAACTCCTCCTCAGGCATCAGAGCTGGCATCCTTCTTGATATGAGAGGCGGCCAAATCAATATTCAAACCTCATATAGAGGTTTCACTGCTCAGAAGATTTCAACGACTGGTGGCATCACCTCAGTCAATTCCATAGACGATGGCTGGAAAGCCACAAACATCGATGACACGAGAATCGACACTCTTGTCGACATAAGGGGTGGCAACCATTACATCAATTCCGAAGGCGATGGCGTCGATAGCGATGGCCGCTTTGAGATGCGTGATGGCCTTTTGATCATCGCCTCTTCGAGCAATGGCAACCATTCGCCTCTTGAAGCGGGGGGCTTCTCTCCAATCGAGATCAATGGCGGAACCCTCGTCGCTTATGGGAAGGATGGCAATTTCGAATCCCTCTCTGGAAGACAGAACACCGTCCTTGTGAGAAAGCACGCCCCATTAGGCATCAATAACTATTACATTTTGAGAGCGGGATATAGCTACTACGCCCTAAGAATTACCAAAGAATCCTCTGCAATTTGCGCCTCTTTTGGTGAATATAGCAATAATGAGTATGCTATTTTGACCGCCAATTCCGTGAACGCTACGAACACGATTTGGGAAAACGCCGGCTTCTATAATGTCAGCTGGTTTGGTTATCAGTCAGTCATCGTCAGCGGCGCTTTCCATGGCAAGAATTCCCAGCATCCTGAGCACATGCAGAACATGTGGAATGGCCTCTATGCATGGGGCTATGATCCATACCAAATTTAGTATTTCTAAATTTCCTCTCCCTTGTTAACCTTCGTTTATAGGCGTATAAACAAGGGCATGGAACAAATTAAGGTCAACCATCTTTCAAAAATATACAACCAAGGCCAAGACAATGAGGTCAAGGCTTTGGACGATGTTTCCTTCACCCTTAATGAGGGTGAATTTGTTGTTATCCTTGGGGCTTCAGGCGCTGGCAAAAGCACCCTCCTCAACCTCCTTGGAGGCATGGATAACTGCACAAGCGGCGAGTATCTCGTAGCAGGCGAAGACATCGCAGGATACAAACCGAAGAAACTCTCCCTCTTCAGAAGGAAAGACATCGGATTCGTTTTCCAGTTCTATAACCTCATGCCTAACCTTACTGCGCTTGAGAACATCGAACTTGCCGCATCAGTCGCTGAAAACCCATTCGACGCGAGGGACATTTTGAAAAGGGTTGGCTTAGAGAAGAGAGCGAACAATTTCCCATCCCAGCTTTCTGGTGGCGAGCAGCAAAGAGTCGCGATTGCCCGTGCCATCGTCAAAAACCCAAAGCTCCTCCTTTGCGATGAGCCAACAGGCGCTCTCGATAGCAAAACGGGTGCCTCGATCATCAAGCTTCTTAACGAAGTTGCGGTGGAATATAAGAAAACCGTCATCCTTGTCACCCATAACAGCAAAATCAGCGAATGCGCCGAAAGGCTTATCCGCATCAGGGATGGCAAGATCGAAGAGAATAGAATCATCGATAACCCTCTCAAACCTTCGGAGGTTAAGTGGTGAGCGTCAAAAAACTCCTCGCCAAACTCGGCCTTAGGGAAATAAAGAACAACTGGAAGCAATTCCTTGCCATCGTCGCCATCGGTTCGATCGCGGTGACCCTTTTTGTTGGCCTTATGGCCAATGCCGACAATTTCGAGAGCCGCGTCAATAAAACCTTCGATAGCGGCAACATGGCTGACCTTTGGGTCACGACCAAGACTTTCGATAGGTCTGACAGCTCTAACATCAAGGCGATTGTTGGAGAAAACGGGCAAGTCGAATCCCGTTTTGAGCTTATGGGCCAGGCTGGCCACCATTCCGTCTATGTCGGAGTAACTGATGGTGTGCCAACAATCTCCCATCCTTACGACCTTCAGAAAACAGAAGAAGACACCGATAATTATTTCGTGAGGATTGATGAATCCTTAGGCTCAAAAGGCTCTGACGAATCCGTCATGGGCTCATACGCCTTAGGAGGGAGCCTCGATCTCACGATCGATATGAGCGCCCTCTCCTCAAGATCTGCCTGGCTTTCCGACCTCCTTCATCTTGAGAAATATTACGAAGACGATAAAAACCCCCTCAAAACCAAGTCAATTGAGCTCGATTTCACAATCACGGCCTTCATGAAGTTCCCAGAGAACATCACGAAATCGCTCTATAACAGTTCAACCATCATCGTGAGCAATACGGCCTTCCAAGAAGCTTTCGATAAGATGCTTTATGGGAACATGAAAAGCGATGTTCCTGAAGAGGACAAACAGAAGGGAGTCGAACTCATCCACGAGATTCTAAGAGAAGTGAATGTGTTTGATCCCTATAGCGAGCAGCGTTCTTTCACCCCGAACCAATACCTCGTCGATCTTGATGGTGGAGTGGACCCTCTACCAATCAAAAAGGACATCAGCGAATACTTCAAATCCAAGACGGCGAATAATCTTCTCTCTGTTAACGACCGAAGCGACATGCCTTTCGTCATAACCGTCACGAATGACGTAGCCCAAGCCCGTAACTTTACCTTCCTTTTCCCAGTCGTCTTCTTCTTCGTCGCAGTCCTCGTCATCTTGACGACGACATCGCAGATCATCCTCAAGGAGAGCATGCAGATAGGCACGATGAAAGCACTTGGTTTAAAGAAGAGCGAAATCATGTCC
>CADCDV010000122.1 GCA_902800255.1 uncultured Erysipelotrichaceae bacterium
ATGGACAAGCAAATGGACAAAGATGAGAGCAACCTCCCTGTTTTGCTTGGCATCATGAACGGCGCACTCCCATTCATGTATCAGCTTGTCAAAAGCATCAAACACCCAAATGAGATCGACACCATGCAGGTCTCTAGCTATAACGGAACCATCTCAACCGGTGAGCTCATCGTCAAAAAGAAACCAGAGAGAAACCTCGAAGGCAAAGACGTCTACATCATCGAGGATATCATCGATACCGGCCTTACCATGCACTTACTTCGTAAGTACATCATGGAAACCTACAAGCCACGTCACCTCTATGTCGTTATCATGATCAAGAGACAGGTCGACAAACCTCATTACCAGGAAGTCGCCGACTTCACCGGTGTTGTCCTTGAGGAGCAGCGTTACATCGTCGGCTACGGTTTCGACTACTACGGAATCGGCCGTTGCCTCCCATACGTCTTCGTCCCATCCCAGGATGATTTCGACAAGTGGGATGCCATTCTCACCAAAGATAACCCAGACTACAAAAACAAGAAGAAATAAGTAATTTCAAAAAGATAAAAATCCCCTGCAAAACGCGGGGGATTTTATTTTGGAATAGCAAAAACGCTGTATTTCTTTTAAGAAAAAGGCCCTGATTTGCAGGACCTATTTTTAATTAGCCGTGGATATGAACGCTGAATTCGAAGGCACGGAGAAGCTGGATGAGGGTAAGATCGGCGAGATGCTTGGTGACGTTGAGGTTCACGCTGAACTCGTATTTTTTCTCTTGCCCATGGAGGTCTTCAAGATCGAAGACGAAACGAAGGTGATGTTTATTGAAGAAGTCGATTTCGGTTTTGAGGTAGACGGTGCTCTTGGCGGTGCTGAGCTCCTCTAAGTTGCCGAAGATCTCAAGTTTCTTTTTGTTGAGGTTCATGGCATCTTTCCAAGAGAAGTAGCCACGGAACTTGAGCCACTCATCAAGGCTCATCGCCCAGAAGAGGTCGTGTCCGATTGGCTGATCGAGGACATCGATGATGTTATGTTTCTCGTACTTGTTTTTGACGATGAGATGGACGAGGTCATCCATCCACTCCTTGACTTGCTCAGGATCGTAGCTTAAAGCCTCTTTCGACTTCAATTCGATAGTAATATTTTCTTTCATGTTTTTCTCCTTGCTTAATTGTAACTATTTTTCACCCAAAAAAACTAGGGATTTGCTAAGGAATTTGTCGATTTCTCTTTACCGAAAACGCTGAAAATCGGTGAAAATTTACAAAAATAAATAGTAGATTTCTATGAAAAATCGCTAATTGTAAGCGGTTACATACCCCCAATTGCAAAGTTAACGAAAATAATTATTTCCTTTTCCGCGAGAGCGTGTATTATGCGAGCAAGGGCAAAACCCTGAGTATTGAAAGGAGGATACCTATGAAAGACTTTGAAAGATTCAAGAAAAAGGTATTACGTGAACACATCTTCAAATCCGCTTTAGTGGGTTTGGGAATCGGCCTCCTCGCCGCTGCTTTAGCCATCGTCATCTCATTCTTGACGAATCCTGCTGCAGCTGTTTGGACCGGCATTATTGCTGGCGTTCTCTTCGCCGGCGCTGGTGGCTATTATTATTGGTACAAAACCAAACCGACCGACAAAAAGATCGCCCTTCGTCTCGACAAGAAACTTGGTTTGCATGAGAAATGCGCAACCATGATCGAATTCCAGGAGAAAGAAGGCGCCATCCTTGCCAAACAACGTGAAGACGCCACCACCACTTTGGCCGAGAAGCCAACCAAGGCTCTCAAGTTCAGCGTGGGCATTTGGGTCATCCCAGCTCTTGCTGTTGCGAGTGCTTTCTTCACTGCGGCTTTCTTCACCCCACAGAACGCCAACAACATTTCGGTTGTTTCAAGTTCTGAATTCGATTGGAATAGCGCAACTAAATCAATCGGTGACGGCATCAAGAGTGGCATCGGCGACAACAGCGGAGCCCATTCCTCGATAAGAGATTTCTTCAGTTCCGTCGTTGATCAGCTCGAAAGCTCACTCATCGGTGACAGCGACCCACGCTCCAGAAGCGAAAAGGTCTCTGAAGCCCAGGCTGCCATTTCCTCGATTCTCGATGAATGGAACTCGAAAGAAGAAATTGGCAAAGCCTTAAAGACTGAGCCAGATCAGCACCTCAAAGATCAGGGTCAAGACCTCATCGACGGCGACGTCCAAGGTCTCCGCCAGGATTTCCAGGATTTGCTTGACGACCTCTTCGCACTTCCAACCGACCAAATGGTTGACTATGGCGAAGAATTAGCCGATTAAATCGACGACGCTCTCGCTAAAGCCAAGGCTGCCGGCGTCAGCGAAGACGATGACCTCTATAAGACATATGAGGAACTTGCAAAGAGACTTAGGCATCTTGATGAATACACCCAAGATCCAAACGATTCTGGCGAACAACAATCGGGACAATCCGGACAGCAATCCGGCCAGCAACAGAATAACAGCAAAGCCCAGGAAGCTGCGGAATCCGCGATTGCCGAAGCTGCTAGCAATGCCGCTTCTAACGTCAACGAACAAAACGAAAACGAGGCTTTGGCGTCAGCCATCCAATCCATGATGGAATCGATGATTGACCCACGTCCAGGAAGCGAAGCAAGCGAATCCGGTTCAGAATCAGGCATACCACAGCAAACCTCTGGTTCGGGTTCAGGATCCGGTAGCGGTTCAGGCTCTGGATCAGGATCTGGTTCCGGAAGCGGTTCAGGATCGGGTAGCGGATCTGGTTCTGGCAGCGGTTCGGGT
>CADCDV010000123.1 GCA_902800255.1 uncultured Erysipelotrichaceae bacterium
GAGATGGAGGCCATCAGGTTCCAAATCAACCGCAAGGTCATCAGCAAAGAGGACGAGGAAGAAGCGAGCATCGCAGTAGATGAACTCGACTTCTCTAGGCTCCATCCTGAGAAACTCCTTCAGAAGAGACTTCTTAGAGCTGAAAGACAGGCGCTCTATTACATGCTTAACAATATGAGCGCAGTCAGATATTTCGAAGATAAGATAGGCAATTTCTATACATCTGTATACAACCAAATCGCTAACTACATCGTGGATTACCAAGAGTCACGAAAGGAAAACGTCACGTTGCCATTGCTCATCAATGACATCTCGAACGCAGGCGATGAGGATGCCGATACGCTGATCAGCCGTCTGACGGAGATATCGTCTGAACGCTATTACCCGCCTTACTCCGACGAAGGGATGCAGGAAGTAATAGACGTCATCAAAGATGAGAAGGACAAGATATTCGATCGTGCGCAAACTGCCAAAGTCATATCGAATAAAGATGCCGACCCTCATCAAATAGGCGAAGCCCTCAAAGACTTTGCCGCAAGACAAAGAGAGCGACTTAAACGAAATAAAAAAGATTAAAAGAAAGGAAGCAAAACCCCATGCCAAAGAAAGAAAAACAAGAACTTGCCGAAGAAGGCAAGAAGACAAAGAAAGCTTCAGCCAAGAAAGCTGATAAGAAGAAAGCAACTGAGGACGCTTTCGATTCTTTTGATGCCGGCTTCAAGGATGTCGATGTCGATGATTCCGAGGAATCCGGCGCTGATAAAGCCTTAGAGGCGCTCAAGAAACAATTCCTTAAAAAGGGTAAGTCCAGCGGTTCAATCAACCAAGAGGAACTCATGGATGAGGCTGCCAAACACGATATCAGCGAGAACGATTTGGAAACCCTCATTACCTTCTTCAACGAAAACAAGATCAAAGTCATCACTGATGAGGAAGAAGCCGAGGACGAAGACATCGATCCATCGATGATCGACCTTGAAAAAGCCAATCGTGAAGCTGAAGAAGAGATCGATGACGTCGATATCGATGAAAATGACCAAGAGATCGCAAACATCGATGACAGCACGATTGATGAGTTCGCCAAAGTCCAGTCTGGCGACGTCAAAGTCAACGACTCCGTCAAGATGTACCTCAAGGAGATCGGCAAAGTCCGCTTACTTACCGCCAAAGAGGAAACCGAGCTTGCTGAAACCATCAAACGTGGCGAAGCCGCCAAAGAGCAATACGATAAGAGAATCGCCCACAAGGACGAGGAATTTGAGGCACTTAAGGCCAAATGCGAAGCCGAAGGGCTTGATTACAGCGTTGAATCCCGTAAGCTCGAAGCCGATTTAAGAGGCCTTTACTACGAAAACGAGGAAGGCATCAACGCGAAGAACCGTTTGATTACCGCCAACCTCCGTCTTGTCATCGCTATCGCGAAACACTACGTTGGCCGTGGCATGCATTTCCTTGATTTAATCCAGGAAGGCAACATGGGTCTTATCAAAGCCGTCGAAAAGTTCGACTACACCAAAGGTTTCAAGTTCTCAACCTACGCTACTTGGTGGATCCGTCAGGCCATCACCCGTGCCATCGCTGACCAAGCCAGAACCATCCGTATCCCTGTTCACATGGTTGAAACCATCAACAAGATGACCAGGGTTCAGCGTCAGCTCGTTCAAGAACTTGGCAGAGACCCAACACCAGAGGAAATCAGCAAGAAGATGGAAGGCGCTCTCACTCCAGAGAGAATCCGTGAGATCCAGCGTATCGCTCTTGAACCAGTTTCCCTTGAAACGCCAATCGGCGAGGAAGATGATTCCCACCTTGGCGATTTTATCGAAGATAAAGAAGTCCAGTCCCCAGAGGAATTCACCACAAAATCCCTCTTAAAGGACGAGCTTTACGAAATTATGCACGACTTAACCGATCGTGAAGAAAGAGTTCTTAGACTCCGTTATGGTCTTGATGACAATCGTCCAAGGACCCTCGAAGAAGTCGGCAAAGAATTCGGCGTTACCCGTGAGCGTATCCGTCAGATCGAAGCCAAGGCTATCAGAAAGCTCCGCCATCCAGCTTTCTAACAGGTTGTTAAAACTTGCGGAATACGTTGTTCCAGGTTCTTTCGTCGCAGATATCGGAAGCGACCATTGTCTGCTTCCGATTTTCTTATGCCAGCAAGGATTGGTAACTGGGGCCTTCGCCGTCGATAACAAAAAAGGTCCTTACGGAAGAATGGTCGAGGCAATTAAAGAAGCAGGGTTAGAGGAAAAGATCTTTCCTTCGCTCAGCGACGGTATCGAAAAGTTGGACCCAAGATGCGACACCATTGTCTTAGCCGGTATGGGTGGTCGTTTAATATCAGAAATTTTGACTAGCCATAAAGAAAGATTGGAGAACGTCAAATATATCTTGGTTGATGCCCATACAGACCTTGAATTTGTCTATGATGCTTTAGCTTCATTGGGCTATGAGATCGAAATGAGCGAGTTCCTCATAGATAAAGACAAACCGTATGACATAATGCGGTGGAGGAAAGCTGCTACAAAGCCATCCTACACGAGCCTTGAAAAGAAGTATGGATACTTTAACGTCAGGCAGCCAAACAAAGCTTGGATAGACTATTATTCGAGGCAGATAGAGATCAGCGAGAACATCAAAAAGGTTCTTCCTAAGGATTCAGGCAAAATCCAGGAATTGGAAACCCAAATCAGCAAGATAAAAAACATATTAAAAATAGGCGATTGATACTTCATTCGCCTTTTTTGATAACTTCATTACATTTCAGTTTATAGATAAGTAGTGGTGCCTAATGAAAATTCTTTCAAACTACTAATTCACAACTAGGTTAAAACTAATGCATTTCTAAACAACTGGAGCGGTTTCTCTCTGAAATTAGACCTTTTCAAGGTAGGCTTTAACTTCCTCAAATTCCCTTAATCCAGTCGATGCTCCGCTAATCAAAGCGGCGTGTTTTGATTTCTTAAGGAAAATCTTTTTAAGGTCCTCGACATCAAGGCATCTGAGCACGACAGCCTTTGGATATTTGGCTGTAGCGAGGTCATAGAGCTTCATGGTGTTGTTGCTGGTTTTGGAACCCATCACTATATAAAGATCTATATCGCTTGGAGCGGTGCAAATAGCACTTTGTCGTTTGTCTGTAGCATCACAAACCCTTGCAGCGACGTCGATTTCAGGGAAATGGTCTTTAAGTAAGGAAACTGATTCTTTCATCTCTTCAGTTCCCATGGTTGTTTGGGAGACTAAAAGTGGATTTTTGACGCTTACTTGAGCAAAATCGAAGGATTTTTGAGGTTCATAGAGGAAAATTTTGGATTCGTCGATCTTAAGAGTGCCTTCAGTTTCGGCATGACCGGCTTGTCCAATGTAGATGACCTCGCCGCCTTCCATAATCCTTTTCTTAATAAGAGTGGAATTAGCTCTTACGAAAGGACAGGTTGCGTCATATCTAATTAATCCTTTAGCTATTGCTTTCTCGTCGAGGTGAGGATCGTGGCCGTGAGCAGAAAATACGATAATATCGCCCTTTTTAAGCGAATCAATCCATTCAGAAAGGCTTTTTTTGCGTTCATCTAAAATGATGAAACCGTCTTTCTCAAGGTCGCTGATAACCTTCTCGTTGTGAACAAGGTTGCCGAGAATATAAATATGCTGGTTTGGGTGTTCTTTCTTGGCTTTGTAAGCATGATCAAGAGCTCTTTGAACTCCTGCGCAGAAGCCGTGGGGATTTATCACTGTGACCTTCATGGCTTTAATTATCACTCCTATATGATGCGAATAAAAGGAACTTCCTCTATAATAAACTCATTATGAGTTTCAAATCGTTTAACCTCTCACAACAATTAACAAACGCCTTAGCCAAACTAGGGTATATAGATCCGTCACCAGTTCAGAAGGCTATTATCCCAAAAGCTCTCCGTGGTGTTTCTTTGCTCGCACAGAGCGAAACCGGCAGTGGAAAGACCCATGCTTTCCTTATTCCTCTTATCGAAAAGATCGATATGAACCTCAATAGGCCACAAGCCATCGTTATTTCTCCAACAAGAGAGTTAGCCAGACAGACCTATGAATTCGCTTTCGAGTTCACTCGTTTCTTCCCAAAATTCAAAGTCCGTCTTTATTCCTCTGAGAGCGATGTCAGCGATAACGTCGAAGGAAAAAGCGTTCCTCCTCAGCTGATTATCGGCACCCCAGGAAGGCTTAAAGACCTTCTTATCACCAAACACATCTTCTTCTTAGGCAACATCAAACGCGTTGTCCTTGATGAAGCCGATATGCTTTTGGATATGGGATTCTTCGGTGATATCGAAGATATATTCGCTAACTTAGAAGACCCTCAGACAATGGTTTTCTCCGCAACCTTGAAGCAGAATCTCAAGGATGAGCTTCTCAAATTTGTAAGAAGCGATTTCCAATTTGAAAACGATAATGTTCAGACGGCATCGACTGTTAAGCACCATCTCATCGACATCAAACACATCGGCGAGAGCGCTGCTTTGCTTGCTTTCTTGAAGATCAGGAAACCATATTTGGCGATTATCTTTGCCTCAACAGTAGAGAAGGTCAACCAAATCAATAAGTCTCTGAAAGAGAACGGTTTCGACACGATCTATTTCACCGGTTCATTGGATGACCGTTCTAGAAAGAAAGCTCTCCGTCAGATTAAGAGCAACACTTGCAGCATCATCGTTGCTAGCGACATCCTTTCCCGTGGTTT
>CADCDV010000124.1 GCA_902800255.1 uncultured Erysipelotrichaceae bacterium
AAGTCGGGTGATTCCTGGGTTTTCTTCAATGCTGACTCTGTCAGTGGACCAATCGCTCTTCAAAAAGAAGGCGTTAAGTTCGATTATTTCTCCTTAAAAGGAAACGAGCTTAAACCAGAGACCCTTGGCCCAAGTGAGAAACGCAAAATGACCAAGAAGAAAGAACTTCCTGAAGCCGAGATGAAAGACATCAAGATCGCCAAGGCTCTTTCGAGAACCAAAGGCGTTGAGCCAGGCTACAAGAAGAAAAAGAAAGAGGCCATCGACAAGGTTAAGCGCAAATACCGTCGAATGGCCATTAGAAACAGCGTTCGTAAACAGCTAGATATTTCTTTTAGAAATAACGATGATGAGGATTAACGATTAATTTCCTCGATGAGGGCGTCATAAGCGTCCTCATCTTTTACTTCTCGGACAGTCTCGCCTTTACGGAAGATGACCCATTTGCCTCTTCCTCCAGCGATGCCGATGTCAGCGTGTCTTGCTTCGCCTGGGCCATTAACGATGCAACCCATGACGGCGACAGTTTTATAGATTCTGTTTTCCTCAAGGTACTTCATGACCTTTTTGGCAAGTGGAATGAGGTCCACAGCGGTTCTACCACAGGTAGGGCAGCTGATAAATGTTGGCCAGTCTTTCTTTAAGCCGAGATCATGGAGAAGGCGCGATGCCGCCAAAACTTCTTCCTCAGGGTCTTCGCTAAGGGAAATCCTGATTGTGTCTCCGATTCCGTCCAAAAGCAGTGGAGATAAACCCGCTGCAGAGCGAATCAAGGAAATGTCTTTTGGGCCAGCTTCAGTGATGCCCAAATGAAGTGGATACGGGAAATAATCTGAGGCAAGTTTATAGGCTTCTATTGTCTCCTGGACATCGCTTCCCTTAAGGGAAATGACGATATCGTGGAATCCATACTTTTCAAGCATGGCTACGTGCTTTTTCGCACTTTCAAAGAGCCATTCGCCTTTGATTTTCTCTTTGCCGAAGTAAATGGTCTTATCAAGGGATCCGCCATTGACTCCGACACGGATGGCGGCGTGCTTCTCCTTGGCTTTGTTAACGACTTCTTGGACGCGCTCTTCGCTTCCGATATTACCGGGGTTAATCCTGATGGCGTCAACACCGGCGTCCAATGCGGCTAAAGCCAAGCGATAATCGATATGAATGTCTGCAACCAAAGGAATAGAGACTCTCTTTTTGATCTCTTTGAAGGCTTCGGCATCCTCAAAATCGAGGACCGAGCAGCGCATTAGCTCCGCACCAAGTGCAGCGCATCTATTAATCTGGGCCGAGACTTCCTCGATCTTGGATGTCTTAATAGAGCACATCGACTGAATGATTACGTGGTCGCTTCCGCCAATGGATATTTGGCCTATTTGGATTTTTCTCGTCTCATTCCTTTTCATATATGAAACATTTTAATCATTTTTGTGGTTTTATTGTAGATAAATTGGCTGGTCTATGATATTCTTAGCCTCGCACGAGAAAGTGAGGGGAACAATTTATGGCCATCAGCAAACGTGATCAAGTGATTCTTGCCTGCACCGAATGCGGAGAGCACAACTATATTACCGACCGCAATAAGAAGCTTCATCCTAACAAGATGGAAAAAATGAAGTTTTGCAGACGCTGCAATAAAATGACACTCCATAAGGAATGCAAATAAATAAGGCCTGTGCCTTATTTTTTTTATGAAAATTGAGAGATTCAACATCGGGGACGACTTTGTCTGCAACATGTATATCGTCGGCGAAGAAGGCGAGCCATGCATTGTTGTCGATCCAGGCGCAGATCCTAACGGTTTTATCGAGAAATACGTTAACAAGCACCATAACGGACAAATAGCCGGTTTCCTTTTGACGCATGGCCATTATGACCATATCGAAGGGCTCAAGGTTTGCACCATCAAAGCGCCCGTGCATATCCACCTACTTGAGGAAGAATTCTTGACTGAACCAGCCTACAATCTATCGCTCGAATTCAACGACCATCTCTCGATAAAAAGCCTCAATACGATTATATTTACCGACGGAGAAACCCTGAACATCGGTAGCTATGTTATCAAAGCAATTCACACCCCGTTCCACACAAGAGGTAGCAGTTGTTTCTATTTTGAGAAAGAACACGTTCTTTTCTCTGGTGACACCCTCTTCCATCTAAGTATCGGGAGGACAGATCTTCCTACCGGCAGTCCTAAAACCACCGAAAGCAGCTTGAAGAAGCTTGCGGTGTTGCCTCCAAAAACAAAAGTCTATCCGGGACACGGTCCAGCGACCACGATCGGCGACGAATTGCGCCTTAATCCATACGTAATGCGATTAAAGAAGTAGATACTTTACAAATCTTGGTATAGAATACCATAGTCAAAATTAAGGAGATTTTAGAATGAACGTTACAGAATTACGCCCTGGCAACTATTTCGAAGATGAAAACACCCTTTATCAAGTTATCGACATCCTTCTCAACAAAACCGCTATGAGAAAGATGGTTGCTAAAGTCAAAGTTAGAAATGTCCGCACTGGTGCCATCACCGAACTCGCCCGTAACTCCGGTTACGACGTTACCCTTGTCAGCGTCGACAAGAAGCAGATGCAGTACCTCTATGATGGCGGAACTACCTTAGTCTTCATGGACCCAGACACCTACGAGCAGGTT
>CADCDV010000125.1 GCA_902800255.1 uncultured Erysipelotrichaceae bacterium
AGAAGGTATTGCCTGCGACAAATTCCATGACGAGGTATGGAAGGGGGTTGAATTTGCCCTCTTTTGCCAAATGGATTATGAACGGGGTGAAGGTCAAGATAACGATGTCATTAGATGTGAAGACCGTGGTCACAGAGATGAAAAGATATAAGAAGAGAAAGAGCGCGTGTTGCGATTGCTTCACTTTCTTGATCGACCAAGAAGCGAGGAAAGAGAAGAACCCAGACTTATCTAAGCCAATCGAAAGGACGGATACCGAAAGGAAGAGGATAAGAATCTTCAAAGGGTTGATTGGGTTATTGGTGAAGAGGGCTTTTTGAAGCTCGCTCTTATCGAAGAATGGGAAGATAAGGAAGATGATCGCAACGAGCAACAACGGGAAATAGAAGGTGCTGAGATGCAGCTTCCCGACCTTGAGATTTGGGAAGAAGATGATGAGCAGAATCATCCCAACAATCGCCGCTATTGATAGAATATCAATCAAAACTATCATACGGCGAAGTATTCTATTCTTCTTATTCTCTCTTCTCAACAAAAAACCCACCGCCAGGCGAATATTCATGTGGCAGTGGGTGTTTTATGTTTGTTATTCTTCGTCTTGAAGCGCGTCGTAACCTTCTTCGCCGGTTCTCACTTTAACGACATTCTCAACGTCATAGACGAAGATCTTGCCATCGCCGATGTGACCGGTGTAGAGGACTCGTTTGGCAGTATCGATAACCTCTCTTACAGGAATCTTGCTGACAACGATGTCGACTTGGACTTTTGGCATCAAGTTGGTTTCAACTTCGACGCCTCTATACATTTCCTTGTGGCCTTGCTGCACGCCATAACCCATAACATGGGAGACGGTCATGCCGGTGATTCCTAGTCTGTTCATCGCATCCTTGAGAGCGTAGAGACGCTCTTCTTTGAAGATGATCTCGACTTTGGTGAACTTAGGACCGACGGCTTTCTTAGCTTTGCTAACTGGAGCAGCCTCAACCTTAGGCATCACATTGACCTCAACGGCCTCTGCTGGAGGAACGCTGCCGGTAACGACAACGGTGTCTTCTTTGATGTAATCAGCATAGGCGACGGTGGATGGGGCAAAGTCAGCATAAGCGGATGGAAGGCCGTGCTCAGTGCTATCAAGGCCCTTGAGCTCTTCTTCTTTGCTAACACGAAGACCAACGGTCTTTTTCATGATGAAGAAGCAAAGTCCCATGAAAAGGGTTGTATAAGCGGCAACAGCGATAAAACCTAATGTCTGAACACCAAAGAGGGTCCAATCGCCAGTGTAGAATAAGCCTTTGAGACCAGCTGGGGCAGCAGGATTAGCGAGCAAGCCAACAGCAAGGGTTCCCCAGATACCGTTAGCCATATGGACGCCGACGGCACCGACTGGGTCATCGATATGGAGTTTGAGGTCGAGAACTTCGACGACAACGACAACCAAGAAGCCAGAGACAATACCGACAACAGTTGCGCCGATCGCATCAAGCGCATCACATCCTGCGGTGATACCGACAAGACCAGCTAAGCAAGCGTTGATGCACATAGAGACATCAGGTTTGCCGTTTTTGATCCAGGTGAAGATCATCGTGGTGACGGTGGCGACAGCTGGAGCGATTGTGGTGTTAAGGAAGATGGTCGCTAATTCGGAAGTGGTTGTGGCGGCAGCGCCATTGAAACCATACCAACCAAACCATAAGATGAAGGCGCCAAGGGCACCAAGAGGGATGGAGTGACCTGGGATAGCGTTGATTTTGACGACTTTGCCATCTTTATCGGTAACGTATTTGCCAATACGAGGTCCAAGCATGATGGCACCGATCAAAGCGGAGATGCCGCCAACCATGTGGATGGCAGTGGATCCGGCGTAATCATGGAAGCCAAGGCCGGCTAACCAGCCTCCGCCCCAGATCCAGTGGGCTTCTATTGGGTAAACGATCAAAGAGATGATCGCGGAATAAATGCAATAAGAGGAGAATTTGGTTCTTTCGGCCATGGAGCCAGAGACGATAGTGGCCGCGGTGGCGCAGAAGACCAAATTGAAGACGAATGTCGAGGCGCCGGTGAATCCTTCTGCCGGAGCTTCAATGAATTTGGCGAAGTTTGCGAACAAATCCATGTTTGGGATGCCAATCAAACCGAAGAGGGCATCCTCACCCATCATGAGTCCAAAACCTAGGAGCATGAAGACCACTGTGCCAATACAGAAGTCCATGAGGTTTTTCATGATGATGTTGCCAGCGTTCTTGGCTCTGGTGAAACCTGTTTCCACCATGGCGAATCCCGCTTGCATGAAGAAGACGAGAGCCGCACCGATCAAATACCAGAATTCAATAGTCATAAGCTTTCTCCCTTAGACTGGACGGACCTTTGCCGTCCCACATGCTGCATAGTTTATATTTAGTCTAGATTTCGTGTCAATAGTATTTTACATAAAACACAGTATTTTCTTTTTTGAGCACCAACAAAACCTTTACAAAGATAATCTTAATACAAGTATTATAGGTGTTTTTGTAAATTGTTCGGACTCTTTTTGAAATCATGCTTTTGACACTCAAAAAGCGTGTTAATCATACTTTACATAATGCAAACTATTGTTTACAAAAAAAGAGTAGGATGAGACTATAGTGCTCCTCACTAAAAGTTGTTGGTATTTCCGCTCTGAAGATAAGTGACAAAGGCCTTTCGGAATTGACTGTTTGCTCTTTGCCTAATCCCAGAGGGGTGCAAGTGGTTTCGTATTCGGTATTATCCGATTCTCGATAGATCTTCCAATCGCCGAAGGCCAGTTTGACTGGTTCAGCGCTGGTAGTGGAGAAAAAAAGGCTGAAACCCTTGGCTTGCTCATATGGGGGATTGATCTTGATGATCAAGTCGCCATCCTGGATTGGCTCACTGTCGGTATATAAGGTAAATTCAGGCCCTTTATTGCCGCAGCCAGATAAAAGAATCAAAGAGATAATCCCGGATAAGCAGAGCCTATTTTTCATGCATTCATTTTACCACATGCCACCACTGATATAGACGCTTATTTCGCAGTCTGCCTTTGGCATGACGAAAGCATAAGCGATTGACCAACGATTCTCTTCTGATTCATCGCCATATTTGAGATTTCGGGAATTAAGCCTGTTTCCATTTAATGTGACGACTGTGTCAGCGTCGTAGACCACGCACACTCTAAAAATCACGCCATCTCCAGGTTTGAACTTCTCTGATGGCTTTTCTCCGAGTTTGTGCGGCATTTCTACTACAATTTTTGAGCTATCGGAGACGGTAACGGTAAAGTATTCGCTATCGGTGGTGGCGCACCCAGCTAAAGGCAAAAAGGAAAGAAGTGCTGGGATCAGCAATAATTTGTTCCTTTTCATAATCATTCAAACCTTGGATCTGGTTCTAAACCGAAATGGGCCCTAAGTTCATTAACGGACACTGTGATAGAGTCTTCTCTAGTAATAGATTCCTGGTCGATGCTAAAAGCTGGTTGTCCGCCAAAGGCAATTGACACTGGATCATAGTTGTCTCCATCGATGGCCACATTAATTGGGAATTTCAAATCAAAGTCTTTGACGAGATCAAAACCTTCGATGAATTTGTGAGCGCTGAAACGGTATTCTCCGCCACCTCCTCCATTGAGGAAGCATGAGAAGTATCTGTCTTCGTTTTTGAGGACGATCATCAATTCGCCATATATTTCGGTTTGGACCATCAAGCCATGGATAAGTCCGTTGCCGATGTTGGCTTCAAGGAAATCACATTCTTCGCTTGTGAAGTCGAAGTAGACGAAATCGCTGAAAGTGTATGTTGGCCTGATTTCGATCGGGTAGTGGAGTCTGCCCTGTTCATCATAATAGTCCGTATTCGAATATGACAAATCAGGTTCTTCTTCTGATGTTTCTGGGCGAGAGGCTTCGCTATATTCTCCGACAATCGAAGTTGCTTCGGATATTTTTACAGAGCTCTCGGCAGTATCTTCAAGGAGCATTTGCTTGGCTTTTACAAGAACGTTATCGTTGTTGGCGTTTGCGTATGGCGCGTAATAGGCAACCTCTGAAAAGCTCTCTAGGCGAGGAGCTTGTTTGACGACTGGATAGTCTCTTGCGGATTTGAAAGCGGAGCTATTGTGAGGAGCGTCTGGCCCAATCGAGAAAAAGGTAGAACATGCTGGCAAAGATAAGCCAAAGATCAAGGGAAGTAGCAGTTGGACTTTATGTTTCATTGTTGTTCCTCCTAACAATAAGAC
>CADCDV010000126.1 GCA_902800255.1 uncultured Erysipelotrichaceae bacterium
CAAATCAGAACCGAAGAGATGGACGAAGTTGCTGAAAGCGGTGTTGCCGCGCACTGGAGATATAAGGAAGGCGAGCACTATAACGCCAGAGAAGAACAACGCGACATCGAGGAAAAACTCCATTGGTTCCGCGATTTCGTCTCTATGAGCGCCGAAAATGAGAGCAGTGATGCGAAAGAATACATCGCCGCTCTTGAGCACGACGTCTTCAACGCGAACGTTTATGTTTTCACTCCGTTGGGTAAAGTCATCGATCTTCCAGCAGGGGCGACCGTCCTCGACTTCGCTTATCGCATCCATACCAAAGTCGCAGAAAGTGCGATTGGCGCTGTTATCAATGGCGCTAACGCAGCCTTGTCAACGGTCCTAAAGACCGGTGATGTCTGCGAAATCAGAACCGCCAAAAACGCGCCAGGACCGAATGATTCCTGGCTTGAGATTGCTAAAACATCTTCTGCCAAAGCCCATATCAGGCGTTTCTTACAGAAGAAGAACGACTTCCTCCGCGAAGACCTCATCAATAAAGGCAAGGAAAACTGCCTTGAGGCCTTCGGCCAGCAGGGAATCGGACCTGGCGAGATGGAAAAGCTTCTTAATGATTCTAAGACGCTCGAACACTTCAACGCTAAGAGCCTTGAGAACCTTTATGAGCTTGTGGCCAACAGGAATCCTGCGCCTCTCTCGATAGTTGATTTCCTTGGAGTTCGTAAGAAATCCTCGAAGCCAAACCTCGTATCCGTCGTTAGAACCGATTCCAAAACTCCGGTTTTGGTCGATGGTGTCGACAATATCGCGATTTCTCTCGCAAAATGCTGCACACCAGTTCCTGGAGATGACATTGTTGGTTATGTCGTAAATGGCAAGGGAATCGTCGTCCATAGAGCGTCATGCGCTAACGTTGCCAAAGGAAAACCACGTCTCATCGATGTCCATTGGAATCCAGACCTGGGTGTTACATCTAAATTCCCAGCGCTTATTAGGATTTACGCTAATGACCGTCCGAATCTTCTTGTCGACATTATGAGTGCGCTATCTACCAGAGGCGTCCTCGTCACCGACTTAAAGATCCATTTAATGGAAAAAACGATGAATGACGTAGTCAACCTCACCATTTATGTCAGCGATAGTGCTACAATCTTACAGGTCTTCCAAACCATTCTCGAAATCAAAGGCGTTTACAACGTTGAACGCGTCATGAAATAGAAAGGAAAGTTACATGCCAAATTACCAGCCAGTCAAAGGTACCCACGATATCTATGGCAAAGAAGCCATTGGTATGCGTTATATCGAAGCCGTTTTAGGAGCGGCTTGCGAACTCTACGGTTATAAGGAAATAATCGTCCCATCGATGGAATACACCGAAGTCTTTGCTCGTGGAACGGGTGAAGGCAGTGATATCGTCCGCAAAGAGATGTACACCTTCCTTGATAAAGGAGACCGCAGCATCACCCTCCGTCCTGAATTCACCGCCGGTGTCATGCGTGCCATCATCTCCAACAAACTTTATGCAGGGGATCTTCCTCTCAAACTTTATTACCAAGGCCCAGCTTTCCGTTATGAAAGACCGCAGCTTGGCCGTTATCGCCAGTTCCACCAGTTCGGTGTCGAAGAAGTTGGCTTAGATAGCTCAAGAGCCGATGCTGAGTGCATTTGCTTAGCTGTCAGCGCCCTTCAAATGCTTGGTTTTGAGAACGTCAAACTCAAGATCAACTCCTTGGGAGACAACGAAACCAGAGCCGCTTACCGCGAAGCTTTGGTCAAATACTTCGGCGCCCACATCGATGAGATGTGTGACGATTGCAAAGAGCGTATCAAGCTCAATCCTCTCCGTATCCTCGATTGCAAAGTCGAGCACGATCAGGAAATCGCCAAAGGCGCTCCAAAAATCAAAGATTATCTCAGCGAAGCGAGTGAGAAGCGTTTCTATGAAACCTTAAACATCATCAACGCGATGGGAATCGATTATGAGATCGACGAGAATCTGGTCCGCGGACTTGATTACTACAGCGAAGTCGTCTTCGAAATCCATCTTACGAGCCCAGAAAACAAAGACTACGGCGCAGTTTGTGGCGGTGGTCACTATGGCGGACTCATCAAAGGTCTTGGCGGACCTGACTTAGCCGGCGTTGGCTTTGCCATGGGTTTAGAGCGTGTCTATAGCCTCATGGAAGACAGTCATCTCCTCGACCACATCGAAGAAGGCGTTGACCTTTATGTCATGCCTGTCGGAGACAAAGTCCTCGATGCTGCCTTTGAAATCACGATGGCCTGCCGTTCCTTCGGTTATTCAACCGAGACCCCATTGGCCGCTCTTAAATTTGGCGCCATGTTCAAGAAAGCCGAACATTTAGGCGCTAAGTACGCCCTCATAGTTGGCGAGGAAGAAATGGCCAACGGTATCCTTAAGATCAAGAATCTCCAAAGCCAAGAGCAGAAGGAGATTTCATTAGAGAACCTCCAGGAAGAGCTCGATAGCATCTTCCACGAAGGACACGAAGAACATCATCATTGTCATTGCCACGAAGAGTAATTGGAAAGGAGAAAAAATGGAAAGAACAGATTACAATGGCGAG
>CADCDV010000127.1 GCA_902800255.1 uncultured Erysipelotrichaceae bacterium
TCCACCATCTTGGAAAGGTATGCAAAAGGCTCGTTATCCGATAGTTTGTAGGAATAACGGTTATAGAAAGCCATCTCATCGCCGTGGTCGAACGAAGTTGGCGCCTGGTTGTCGGCCAAAAGCTGATAAAGGGTCATTCTTTGCTCTCCCCTAAGAACGAAAAGACGCTGGCCATGTAGATTGAGGCAGTCTCAGCACGGAGGATTCTTTGACCAAGGGAAACAGGCGTTAAGCCTTTCTTAGTGGCAAGGTTTACTTCTTTCTCGTCGAATCCGCCTTCAGGACCGACGATAAGCAAAACTCTTTCGCCCTCTTTGACCTTTGCGGCTTCAGCGGCAAGGTTGAAAGATTCATGCGAAAGCCCTTCGTAAGCGAAGAAAGCGTGGTCGAATTTCATATCGGTCATCTTGTCGAAAGATAAGATTTCGTCGACTTTTGGCACATCGATGCGTTTGCATTGTTCGCAAGAAGAAAGAACGATCTTCTCGAAGCGTGATTGGCGTTTTTCTTTATCTTTTTGATCGAGCCTAATAATCGTGCGGCTAGAGATATATGGCGCGAATTCATTGACGCCAAGTTCGGTTCCTTTTTGGAGGACTAACTCATCATGACCGCCTTTAAGGAGAGCGAACGCCAAAACGACCGTGAAAGGAAGAGGTTTTGGTTTGTATAAGGATTCGAGGACAGTGATATCAAGCGGATCAAGGCTCTTGATCTCACAAAGATAAAGCTCGCCGGTATCGGCAATTTCGATCTTGTCGCCCTTTTTCGCACGCAAAACACGCACCAAATGGTGGGCTTTATCGGGGCTGATATAGGCCTTCTCCCCTTCGACTCGGCCGAAGAAGCGTTCCATTTTTAGCGAAGGAACACTCCATTCCCGTCTTTAAGGGAGTCTTTGAAAAGGTAACGCAAAGCGTAACCGACATGGAAAAGGAAGACCGCGGCGAATGGTAAGAGATATCCGCCAGGGATCGACCATTCGATGACGTGTGTAAGATTGAGGATAAGCATCACAGTTCCGATGATTCCGACGAAACGAATCGATTGGATCTGGAGTTCCGCAATATGGGCAAACATCGGCATCAAATTTTCCGATTGTGCGATGGCAATTTCTACAAGTAGGCATAGTTTGTTCTTCTAGTACAAATGATAGCATAACCCTTTCGCACGCATACGAGCAAGAAAAAAGGCCTCACATTGTGAGACCTTAATCTTATTTTTTGCCTTTGTTCCACCACTTACCGAGCTTGGCTTGCTCTTCTTTTTGGAATTGTCTAAGCAAGTCTTTCTCAGTAGACGATAGATTCGTCGGCGTCGTGACTTTCACGTGAAGGAACTGGTCGCCTGGACGTCCGGTGCGGAGGTCTTTGACGCCTTGTCCTTTGAGCTTGAGGATCTGATTTGGCTGCGTTCCCGCTGGGATTGAGACCTCGACTGAGCCATAAACGGTTTGGACGTCTAAGCTCGCGCCGAGAGCGCAATCGACGAAGGATAACTCAAGTTCCATGTGGATATCATTTCCATCACGGGTGAAGATTGGGTCTTTCTTGATGCGGACTTCGATGTATAAGTCACCATTTTCTCCGCCATTGACGCCTCTTTCGCCTTTGCCTTTGACGCGAACCTGCTGGCCGTTATTGATGCCAGATGGGATATTGACGTCAAGGTCCTTATGAACGCGGTTGTAACCACTGCCTCCACAGGTTTTGCAGGCGTTTTTGACAACTTTGCCTGTGCCGTGGCAATGATCGCATGGGCCTTCGGTCTGCATGGTGCCAAAGAGGGTTCTCTGGGTATGCAAAGTGTAGCCGCGACCGCCACAATACGGACAGGTTGAGATATCGCTTGGGCTCTCTGCACCTGTGCCATGGCAATGTGAGCAAGGCTCATCGTAGGTTATTGGGACGCTAAGACGGGTGCCTTTGATGGAATCCATGAAGGAAATGGTGCGCTGAATGAGGACATCGTTTCCTTTTTGAGGACCGCCAGCACTTCTTGAGCTGCGTCTTCCACCTCCGAAGAAGCTAGAGAAAATGTCATTGAGGTCGACATCGCCAAAACCGGCGCCTGAGAAGCCAGCTCCTCCGAATGGGTTGCCCGCTCCTCCTGTCGATCCGCCTTGTTGGAAGGCAGCGTGGCCGAACTGGTCATACTGCTTTCTCTTGGAGTCATCATAGAGGATGTCATAAGCCTCCTGAATTTCCTCGAATTTCTTTGGGGCGTCAGGAGAATGGTTGATATCCGGATGGTATTGCTTGGCTAGTTTGCGGTAGGCGCTTTTGATTTCGTCTTTGGACGCGCTTTTGGACACGCCAAGGATTTCATAATAGTCGCGTTTTGCCTCTGCCATTGTTTACTCCTTTTTAACAAAAGGCTGGTGGCGCCTAGTTTTTGACGCCACCACCTCGTAGATGATGATTAGTTTTTCTTGTCGGTGAAATCGGCATCGACGACATCGTCGGCACCAGTCTGTCCGGCACTAGAAGCATCAGCTCCTGGATTTGGGTTGGCACCGGTTTGCTGAGAATACTGAGCGGCTTTCGCAGCGGTGTCTTCGAGTCTTCCGACGATCTCGCGGAGTTTCTCGATGTCGTTGGCACCCATAGCGCCCTGAGCTTCGTCACGGATCTTGATGAGTTCGTCTTTCTGCTCTTGGGTAAGCTTGTCGCCTTGTTCGACTAAGGTCTGGTTGATCTGGTCAATGTAGGTTTGGGCCTTGTTCTTGACCTCGATGTCGCCTTTACGCTTGGCATCGGCCTCTTTGTTCTCCTCGGCTTCCTTGATCATACGGTCGATGTCCTCTTTGGAAAGGCCATTGGAACCGCTGATGGTGATGTCCTGGGATTGCTGGGTGTCGAGGTCTTTGGCGCTGACTTTGACGATACCGTTGACGTCAATGCTGAAGGTGACTTCGATTCTTGGCTGTCCACGTCTTGCTGGTTTGATGCCAGAAAGCTGGAAGTGGCCGAGTAATTTGTTATCGTGAGCCATCTGTCTTTCACCTTGGTAAACCATGATGTCGACGGCTGGCTGGTTGTCTTCAGCAGTTGAGAAGACCTGGCTCTTGGTGGTTGGGATGGTTGTGTTCCTTGGGATAAGAGGAGTCATGACTCCACCAAGGGTCTCAATGCCAAGGGTAAGAGGAGTGACGTCGAGAAGAACGACATCCTTAACGTCGCCGGCGATGACGGCGCCCTGTAAGGCAGCACCGCGGCTAACGGCTTCGTCTGGGTTGACTGAGAGGTTGATCTCATGTCCGGTGACCTGACGAACCATATCCTGGACGGCTGGCATACGGATGGAGCCACCGATCATAAGGATCTGTCCGAGGTCGCTGTAGTTGAGTTTGGCATCAGCCATGGCCTTTTCCATTGGGGCCTTGCATCTCTCTAAGAGATTGCGGGTCATGTTCTGGAATTCAGCACGGCTGAGGGTTTTTTCGAAGTTGCTAGGACCGTTGGCACCCATTCCGATGAATGGAAGGGAGATGGTTGTGGTTAAGGATATCCCTTCAAAATACACGGCAGCAGGGAAACCAGTAACACCTATTAAGTATATTGAATCACTTCCTTCTCCTTTTGACAATAATACACCTATATTTCTACCTGGAAGGTGCCATCACCGATATCAAGGATGGAGACGTCGAAGGTGCCACCGCCAAGGTCGAAGACGAGGACTTTCTCGCTCTTGTCGCTGTCTAAACCATAGGCTAAACAGCTGGCGGTTGGTTCGTTGATGATACGGACGACGTCAAGACCGGCGATGGTGCCTGCGTCTTTGGTTGCCTGACGCTGAGCGTCATTGAAGTAAGCAGGAACGGTAATAACGGCTTTCTTGACTGGCTGGCCGATGCTCTTTTCGGCATAGCTCTTCATATAGGAAAGGACCTTGGAAGAGATTTCCTGTGGGGTGAAATCCTTATTTAAGCAATTGATGTGGAACTTCTCGGAAGTGCCGATGGCGCGCTTAGCGCTTCTGACGGTGTCAGGATTGGTGATGGCCTGACGTTTGGCGGCATTGCCGACGATTTCCTCGCCGCTGCCTTTGAAGGCGACGACCGATGGGGTGGTCATGGTTCCTTCTGGGTTTGGGATGACTTTGATTTGGCCATCAGCCTGCATGTAGCTGATGACTGAGTTGGTGGTACCAAGGTCGATACCGACGATAATTTCTTTTGCCATATTCTTATTTCTCCTTAAGCTTTGTTAGCTTCGTTTTCTGCTGGGGCAGCTTCTTTGGCTTCTTCAGCTGGTTTGTCTTCTTTTTTCTTGCTCACCTTGACCATGACAGGCTTGATGAGTTTCTCATGGAGGCGATAGCCTTTTGAGTAGACCTGAAGGACTTTGTTTCCTTCATCATCGCTCTCCTCCACTTCCATGGCGTGCATGAA
>CADCDV010000128.1 GCA_902800255.1 uncultured Erysipelotrichaceae bacterium
AAACCAGGACCTTCAAGTTCTGGTCCCTCAAAGGCCCATCCGCGAAAGAGGTCATCATGGATGAATACGCTGACGCGATTCATTTCTTCCTCTCGTTAGGCCTTACCATCGGCATCGATTCCTTCGACCACACCTTTGGTGGAGAGCCATTTGAGAACCTCACCGAAGCCATTCTTGACGTTTACAGAAAAGTGGTGGAATTCTCTTACGATTATTCGAAAGAAAGATATGAGAAAGCCTTCCACGCTTACTTAGATCTTCTCCCTCGCCTTGGCTATACCGGCGAAGACATGATCGAAGCCTATAAGAAGAAGCTTCAGGTCAACTACGTCAGACAAGAAACCCATTATTGATAATGAAAAGGCTCTATCTCTTCCTCACAAGCCGCGATATCGAGACCATCTCTTTTGAGAAGTTTTTCCTCGATGTCTTTCCTGATGCCAAATTCACCTATGAAAGCACCAAGGAAGGCTTTTTTGAGAGTGAGCTAGACAAGATCTTCGAGCTTAATCAAAAACTCTCCCTCTCCCATGAGTTCACCGTTTCTGTTGTGGTGGCGCATAGGAACTGGCCACTCGAAAAGAAACTCCTCCATGAGTCTTTTGGCTATTTCCCTAATCAATGCGTCTACCTCACCGACGTCATCATGAAGGAACTTACCTTTGGTAATTTCTCTTCGATCCCTCTCCTTAGTCAGGAATTCAGGCACGTGAACAAAGAGCTCATGTCGACGGCAGGAACCTTCCTCCGCTCAGGGCTGAATGGTCTCAAAACCGCAGAAGAGGAAAACATCCACAGGAACACCTTCAATTACAGGCTGAATAGATTCATCAAAGTCACAGGCCTAGACATACGCGATTACCATAACGCCTTGCTTCTAGAGCTCTACTTCCAACTCGCTTCAAACGGACGATAAAAAAGGCCCCTTACTTAGGGGTCTTTTGATTGAATGGTTTGTTTGAGGACCTTCTTGGTTTGCCAAATGGCTTTTTGCTGAAGGCTTTCTTGCCTCCGAAGGATTTCCTCGCTGGTTTTCCTTCTTTCCAGCTGTCCTCTTTCTTCTTATATCCTGTTTTTGCAGGGGATTTTGCTTTTTTGAATGGCTTCTTTTCGCCTTCCTCTTTCTTTTTGAAAGGGCGTTTGCCAAGGGTTTTGGCTTTCTTTTTCTTTTCTTCCGGGACAAGGAAGTCAAGGGCGTCGGTGTCGGCGTAGACCTTAACGCCATCGGCGATTAAGGCTCTTGCGGTAAGGCCAAGTCCTTCGATCATGTTGTTCTTGAAGGAGCCATCGTGGATGGTGCGGGAGCCACAAGATGGGCTTCTATCCTTAAGGATGGCGATCTTGATTCCGAAGAAGTGGCAAAGGCTCACAGCCTTCTTCGCGCCTTCGATGTACTCTTTGGTGTAGTCTTTTCCCGATTCGCTGAGGACGGCATTGTTGACGATCTCGCAAGGCTCTCTTAAGAGAGGAAGCCCGCCTTCGACCTCAGGACAGAAAGGGACAACATCGTAATGTCTTTTGAGTTTCTCGATGAAAGGGAACGGATTATCTTTTCCGTCGAATCTGGTTTTCTGGCCACAAAGGCAGGCGCTTACAAGGATCTTTTCCATACGTTAGGTAGTCTATTCCATTTGCTTCGAGTTTGCATTACTCAAAGTGCAATGAATTATAAATAGTTTTATAATTGGGCACAATGGCAAAGAGACATTTCAAAGGGTATTTCGAAACTTATCGCATCGGCGAGGAATCTTTCGAAGTAGAGATTAGGCTTTCGCCATATAGAAGAAGCACCTCGCTCTCCCTAAGAAAAAACGGTTTCGTCTGCAATGCCCCAAGTCGTCTCCCAAAAGAGAACCTCGATTCCTTCATCGTCTCTTCAATCCCGAAGATCCTCTCCAAAATTAAGAAGAAGCCAGAGCCGATAGAAGGGGATGATGTCTATCTTTTCGGCATCAAAACCCATATCGACGGTTTCTCCTCATTGAGCAAAGAAAAAAAGAACGCCCTTCTTAAGAAGGAACTCCTCCCATACGTCAAAGAGATGACGAAAGAATATTCCATCAAAATGGGCATCAAAGAGGACTATGAGGTCAATGTCAGGGATTGCCATTCCGTATACGGCGTCAACCATCGGAAAACCCTCTCAATCACCTATTCTTTGAACCTCGTCCATTACGATAAGCACATCATCGATTCGGTCATCATCCATGAGCTGACCCATCATTTTGTTTACGGCCATAGCGAGAAGTTCTATAAAATACTCTTAGGAGTAGCGCCTGACTATCGCCTTAGCAGGAAGAAGCTCATCAATCACATCTATGCTTGAAAAGATAACCTCCCTCACTAACCCAAAGATCAAGAACGTCGCCAAAGCGCTTGACGCCAAAGGCGATATCGACGGCTCGGCCATGAACCACAAGACGGAGTCGGCCTTCAAGATGGGACGCTGCATCTACGTCAATCACTTAGCCAACTACTGGACGTTCTACGGACTGGGGCTGCAGAATGCCGAGGACAACGG
>CADCDV010000129.1 GCA_902800255.1 uncultured Erysipelotrichaceae bacterium
GAGGAAGAATGGAACGGCCATACCAGCAAGACCGGCAGCGGCGACGACAGAACCGTTAGAAACGGTAGCGAGAAGTCCACGGTGGTTGGAGTTTCTGGAAGAAAGGTTAACCAAGGCACTGTGGGAAGTGTAGTAGAACGGATAGCAGATCGCGTAGTAGAGGTTGTAGCCCACTGCCATGACGATCATTGCCCAAAGAGCAGCGGTTTCATCAAGAACCAAAACGCCAGGGATGGCGCCTTCTTTCCATGGGAATGGAGCGAAGAACAAGACGAAGATCGCTAAAGCGATAAGAGGCAAAGAAGCGATAAGTAATGGTCTTGCTTTACCATTCTTGGTCTTAACTTTGTCCATGAGTTTACCGACAACGAGGTTGCCGATAACGATGATTACCGCGGATAAAACTTGGAGAAGAACAAGGAACAATGAAGAGCCAGCCCAATCATCGGATCCTAAGCCCATGACGTCAGTGTAGTAACGGAGCAAGTAGGAGTTGATGATGGCGTTGGAGATCAAAGCCATGATCGGTCCCAAGAGGTAACCCAGAGCGGCTTCTGGGAAGAGCTTTACGTTCGCGCTCTTAATACGTGAGGAAAAGAATTTCGAGTTCAAAAAGCCTTTTCCTTGTTGGTTGTTAGCCATTTTGTAACCTCCTGAAAATTACACAGGTGAGTTAACTATAAAGCGAAATGAGTATGTTGACTATAGTCATTTGGCGAAAAAACAAAAAAATCTATCGAAAAGATTAGACTTGTCTAAGCGCTTACTTTTGATATTTCTTTAACAATTTTAGAGTAAATCGGCAAAGCAACTATCTTTGGCAACCGAAAGGCACTGATTGAGGATGGCCTCACGGTCGAAATGGCATCCATCCGCAATCCAGATCCTAAGAATGGCCACTTCAGCCTGGATAAAAGCCCCCTGCTTGAAGGTATTCTCATCAGCAATCTTATTTCTTTTGAGGGGTTTTAGAGGCTTGAGGAATTGGCGGACAAGGTTCTCGATTTTCCAATTGAACCTATATGTCGATGAACGAAGGACAGCATTCGCCATCTTTTTGTTTTGAAGAATCCAGTCGATGAGGGCATTAAACGCCTCTTCAAGTCCACCACTCTCCCTGGCTCCATAAAGAATAGAGGAAACATTGGAGATTAGACGGTCCTCGATGGCGGAGATCAATTGGTCTATCGATTGGTAATGAAGGTAGAAGGTCGACTTGTTTATATCCGCAGCATAAACAAGGTCATCAATCATCAAAGATTCAGGGTCACTCTTCTGGAGCAGTTCCACCATCGTACTGAATATAACTTTTTCGGTTTTTATGAACCTTCTATCTGTCGTTCTCATAGGGGTACGTAAAAAGTGTACTAAAAACGGCAAATATTACAATACTTTTTTCTATTAATAGACTTTTGTATATCTTTTATGACGATATTTCCTAAACTTCGCTAAAAATCGCATTAATTTGCCAAAAATAAAAATCCAAGCCGTTTTAGGGCCTGGATCATGGTTTGCTTGGCGTGTCCGAGGGGATTCGAACTCCTGACCGCAGACTTCGGAGGTCTGTACTCTATCCAGCTGAGCTACGGACACAGAATGGTGCGCTGGACGAGACTTGAACTCGTATGGGTTGCCCCACTAGCTTCTGAGACTAGAGCGTATACCATTCCGCCACCAGCGCACGTGTATGTAATTATATTAAGTAACTATGGGTTTTCATATGGTTTTGTCCCTATAGTTTGCGATAATAGTATCTATGAAAACTACAAATATTGACCTTTATGCCTATTTCGGCCTTCCAAGAGAGAAAAACGCCAAAGGATACCTCCATGGTATGTTTTTTGATCAGGAAAATCCTCGTGTTTTGCAGGTTGGTAAGCGCATAAGGCCAATGGTTCTCATCATTCCTGGAGGCGGATATCACTGGGTTTCTTACCGTGAAGGTGAGCCTGTAGCCCTCCGTTTCCTCCAAAAAGGATATAACGCTTTCTGGCTTGAATACTCCACCGATGAGGATGGAGTTTGCCACCCAACTCAGCTAAAAGAAGCGATGATGGCTCTTCTTTATATTCATAAGAAGGCCGCATTATTCTTCTCTGATCCAGAGCAAATAGCCGTTATTGGCTTCTCTGCTGGTGGTCATTTAGCCGGTATGCTTGCCTCAAGAACCGAAGATGAGAAGGTTCTCGTTCCTCAATATCTCAAGACTGAACCCCATATCAAAGCCTGCTGTTTCTCCTATCCAGTAGTCACTTCACAGGGAAAATCACAGGGTTCGCAATATACCTTTATGTTCCTTACGGGCGGAAACAAGTATCTCGAGAAGGAAGTTTCCCTCGAAAACCGTGTCACCAAAGACTTCCCGCCGTCATTCATTTGGACAACGGCAGAAGACACAACGATCGAACCTCAGCAAAGCGAATACCTTGCCAAGTGCTTGACCGCTAAAGGCGTTAAGAACAAATGCATTGTCTATCCTCATGGAGCACATGGAACTGCATCCGGAGACATCAATTCC
>CADCDV010000130.1 GCA_902800255.1 uncultured Erysipelotrichaceae bacterium
ATACGACATTGATGTTATTCATAATTACTTAACGCTGAAGAGGAGCTTCCCATAGTCTGGCATTGGCCAGTATTCGCTTCCGACGATGAGCTCAAGCTTGTCGGCGACGTCTCTGAGTTTGGCCATAGAGGCTAATACGACGTCATGGTGATACAAGGCAAGCTCATAAGCGTCTTTCTTGGTTGCTTTCTCAAGGGCTTTCTCTAAATCGAGGGTAGCGAGGTAAAGTCCGCTAGAAAGGCTAGAGACATCTTTAAGAAGAGCGACTTCGTAATCGGTGATGAAGCCGAGGGCGATGTCTTTCTTGAGCTTGAGGTCTTTGGCGATCATGCCGCTATATTTGATGACGGCAGGCATGATGTCTTTTTTGGCCATATCAAGCATGGTTCTTGCTTCGAGAGCGACGGTCTTGGTGTAGGTCTCAAGATAGACTTCGTATCTCGAATTGATCTCCGCTTCGCTAAGAACGCCATGTCTCACATAAAGATCAATGTTCTTCTTGTCGGTGTAGTGCTTGAGAGCAAGAGGGGTGTTTGGATAGTTGCTTAAGCCTCTCTTCTCGGCTTCTTTGATCCAGCTTGGGTCATAGCCGTTGCCATTGAAGATGATTCTCTTGTGCTCTTTGATGGTGTTTTTGACAAGCTTATGGATATCGCTCTTGAGGTCTTTTGAGGCATCAAGGACATCAGCGTATTTCCTAAGCTCTTCGGCAACCGCTGTATTGAGAACGGTGTTTGGAGTGGCGATTGACTGGGAGGAACCAGGCATTCTGAACTCGAACTTGTTGCCGGTGAAGGCGAATGGGGAGGTTCTGTTTCTGTCCGTGTTGTCTTTTGGGAAAGCAGGGATAGAGGTGACACCGACCTTCATTGGGGTCTTGGATTTGTTTTGGTATGGGGTGCCGTTCTCGATAGCTTCGAGGATGGCGGTAAGCTCATCGCCAAGGAAGATCGAGACGATGGCTGGCGGGGCTTCGCTGGCTCCCAAACGGTTATCGTTAGCAGCAGTGGCGACCGAGATTCTAAGAAGATCCTGATATTCATCGACCGCTTTGATGACGGCACTGAGGAAAAGGAGGAATCTTGCATTCTCAGATGGGGTATCACCTGGCTCAAGAAGGTTGATGCCGGTGTCGGTCTTAAGGGACCAGTTATTGTGTTTGCCGCTTCCGTTGACGCCAGCGAATGGTTTCTCGTGAAGGAGGCAGACAAGGCCATGTTTCTGAGCGACCTTCTTCATCGTCTCCATGACGATGTGGTTGTGGTCGGTGGAAACGTTGGAGGTAAGGAAGATGGTGGCAAGCTCGTGTTGCGCTGGAGCGACTTCGTTATGCTCGGTCTTAGCAAGGACGCCAAGCTGCCAGAGTTCGGTGTTGAGGTCTTCCATGAATGCGGCGACCTTGGTTTTGATGACGCCGAAATAATGGTCATCGAGCTCTTGTCCTTTTGGAGCTGGAGCACCGAAGAGGGTTCTGCCGGTGAACATGAGGTCCTTCCTCTTCTCATAAAGGTCTTTGTCGATGAGGAAGTATTCCTGTTCTGGGCCAGCGGTGGTCTTGACGTGATCGACGTCTTTGTTGTCGAAGTACTTAAGGATTCGCATGGCTTGCTTGTTTAAAGCGTCCATGGATCTAAGCAATGGGGTCTTATGGTCAAGAGCCTCTCCGTTATAGGAGCAGAAGATGGTTGGGATGTATAAGGTTTTGCCTTTGACGAAGACATAGGAGGTTGGGTCCCAGGCAGTGTAGCCACGGGCCTCGAAGGTGTCTCTGAGTCCTCCGCTTGGGAAACTTGAGGCATCTGGCTCGCCTTTGATGAGGTTTTTGCCAGAGAATTCGGCAACGACCGCTCCGCCTTTTTGGGACTCGATGAAGCTGTCATGCTTCTCGGCAGTCTCACCAGTAAGAGGCTGGAACCAGTGGGAGTAGTGGGTAGCACCCATCTCCATGGCCCACTGCTTCATCGCATTTGCCACGGTATCGGCTATGTCACTGCTCAGTTCCTCACCGTTTTCAATTGTCTTTTTTAATGCCTTGTATACTCCCAGGGGAAGTCTTTCCTTCATTACGGCATCATTAAAAGTGTTTGATCCGAAATATTGTGTCAGATCCATGTAAAAATCCTCCTAAAGTTACATTTCTTTTTATTTGGATGTAGGTTTGATAGGTGTTACCTTAACCTTTTTCTTCTTTACCGGTGTTCCTGTTTTCTTCTCGGCAGCCTCTGCCTTTACGGGTACGGGCTTGTATTCGAAGATACATACCGAAAGAGGAGGAAGAACCATCTCTATAGAGTTGTTCTGACCGTCCTTGGGCATGGGACGTGATTTTCTCACTCTCGAATTAACCCTGCCCGAGCCGCCGTATTTCTCGGCGTCACTGTTAAGTATCTCTTTCCAGTTGCCCGCATAAGGAACAGCCTGGATAAAATAACTGTATACTACAGGCGTGAAGTTAAATACGAACAGAAGCGTATTCTCCTTTTTGCCGTCATATCTTATAAGACCG
>CADCDV010000131.1 GCA_902800255.1 uncultured Erysipelotrichaceae bacterium
CACCACTATGGATGGCCACCGGACGTTTAATCTTTAAGAATTCAATGACGGCGCCTGGAGTGGGTTTATGGTTAGCGAAGCCGATAAATAATTCATCGACATTCTTCACACCGAAATTGTCTAAGACTTTGTCTAAGCCTTTGAGCAAGGAAGTTCCGCCCGAAACGACGAGAGGAAGGCTGGCGAATGGGGTTTTGTCGGTCATGCCCTGGGCCTTGGCCTGGTTCTCAATCAAAGTGTTTATGGCGTTTTTGATGTAGGCGTTATACGAAGTGAAGAATTCAGAGATGAGGGTGTTGAGCTGCGTCTGGCTGATTGTCTTCTTATTTCCATCGACGTCTTTCTTGAAGATTGGGGAAGGATAAGCGAAGGTTCTTTCGTCATATCCGAATTTCTTCTTGAGGGTCTCCGCTTCTTCGAAAGAGATGTCGAAGGCTTTGGCGATCTTCTCAGTGAGATCATCTCCTCCAAGAGGGAAATAAAGACTTGCGAATGGGGAGTTATTTCCGATGAGGGAGACGGTCGTGAGATGGGCGCCCATATCGAGATAGAAGTAAGTGCCTGGGAGATTGCCTTCCGACTTGACCATCATGGCCGCGCACTGAGTGGCCACGCTTGAGTGGACGACACGTAAGCCTGCGCTTTGTGCGGATTGCACGTATGAAGAATAGATGGCCTCAGGAAGGGTGAAGATCTTAGCGAAAAGCGTCAGGTATTCGGCTCTTTCTCCAATAGGAGGGTTCGAATACTGCCTGCCATTTCCGATCACGAAAGCGTCAGGGACGATATCGACAAGATAGGAGCCACTTGGCACTCCATCACGCTTAAGCATGAGGGTGACGTTACTGATATCAAGCTGCTCGATCGTGTCACGGACGACGTTCGTGGTCTTGTCGTTTTGGAAGACCTGGAAGCCGATTGGCGGCACGACGAAATTGATTTCGGTTGGGTCGACTTTGAGCTTGAGCTCCTCGTCCTCGATCTTAAGATACGGGGCTAAGGCCTCGCCCAAAGCGATTGGGTTAGGGATCTGGCCGTCTTTGACGAAACCGGAGATAGGGAATTTCTTATAGTAAAGGACATGAGGGACTCTGCCTTCGCTATATCCAACGGCGAATTTGACGCTTGAGGAGCAAATCTCCAAAACTGCGGTGTTTTTGACGGTGCGTTCCATACTTGTATTCTAGTTTAGAATACCTGAAAGTTTTTCTCAATCTATAACGATAGGGAATTAGTAGTTTTATGGCAAAAAATTGGAAATCAGATTCCTTTGAGGCGGTAAATGTCAAATCTCGCGGCCTTCTCGCTTACGAGATCGTAAAGAGAAAGGGCCTCTTCAAAAGTCTTTTTGGTCTCTTCTTCTTTTGCGACGATGAGCCACTTCGGCTCCTTTGTTTCGATGAAGGTGATGACTTCACTGATGACCGTATCGTTATCAAGGGCCCACCAGGACTGGTTGGCGTAGAATCTCTCTTCGGAAATGACGTCGAGGCTAAGATACACGGCGCATGAGCAATCAAGGGCGAACACTTTCTCCCCATCTCTATCCTCTTCTGGGATGGCCTCCTTTAGAGCGGCCTCATCCATTTGATTGAGGGAATAGCTAAAGTCACCGACCCCTGTCGTGTAATAAAGGGTTGAGGTGAGAGAACCCAAAAGGATGATTCCGATAAAGAAAATTGAGGCAAGCGAGGTCTTGACAATGAAGGCCACTTTCTCTTTCGGGATGGAACGAAGGAAATAGGTGAGCCAAATTGAGGCGAAGGAAAGACCACAAAGAAGATAGGAAAGATACCTTCCAAGGAAGATGCAAGGGATGAAAACGCTTAAGGCGACGATGAAGAGGAAGTTCTTGAAAGATGAGTCAGCGCCCCACTTTTTCTCAAGTCTCTCGAAGACGAATGAGAGGATGACGAGGATGCCTGCCCCGATTCTGAAGAAGACCTGGTCCAGAGGGAAATCCTTCGTCCTTCCGATATAGATGAAGTTCTCTAAGATGGTGGCCTCTGCCATCTCTACGAAGAAACCTCCGCTCACGGCGATGATGGCGAAGATATCAGAGACAAGAAGGAAGAAAAGGAAAGCGACGATGGCGTTCATCCAGAAGAGCTTCATCTTGTGCTCTTTTAGGCAATAAACGAATAGCCAGATCATTCCTCCGAAAGCGTATATTGCGTCCAAAGGTCTCGAGTTAAGCGCCAAAGCCATCGTGGCCCCGATGAAGAAGGAGCCGATATAAAGATAGTTTTCTTTGTGGTCTTTGATGGCGGCCACATAGAAATATAGGTAAGCGGTCGCAAAAGGAAGGAGCCAAATGCCGATCGTGTTTCCTCCACCGATGACGAGCCTCAATGTGGCGAAAAAGCCGATGGCCACCGCTT
>CADCDV010000132.1 GCA_902800255.1 uncultured Erysipelotrichaceae bacterium
GCCCTCATCAAAGGCTATGGCTTCAAGGGTGGAGCGATGGGCATCTCTGTCGCCCATGACTCCCATAACATCATCCTTCTTGGCGATGATAACGAATCCCTCTTAAAGGCTACCAACGAGCTTAGAAGAATCGGCGGTGGCATGGTCATCGTCGACAAAAAGAATGGCACAGTCGATTCCGTTCAGCTTGATATCGCTGGCCTTATGTCAAGCAAGCCAAGCGAAGAGGTTCAGAAAGAGAGCCAGCGTCTTATCGACAAAGCCTACGCGATGGGCGTTGATAAGAACAAAGAAGCCTTCTTCTCGCTTACCTTCCTCTCTCTTGCTGTCATCCCTCATCTCCGTTTGGTCGACAAAGGCTTATTTGATGTCTTTAAGTTCGACTTTGTCCCGCTTGAGGCGGAATAATCCCAAAAAACAAAAGGCCTAAGATTTTCTTAGGCTTTTTTTATGCGTCTTGCTTGTAAGAAAAAGGGAAAAGGTACAATAATTATTTAGATGGTTTTCCTAGAGAATAGCGAAATTCGCAACCACATGACCCTTGAGGCGATCCTTTCTTTGCCAAAGGCTCCTTTGATTTCAAAAGGCAAGCAAGGCAAGAAGAACGAGGATCGTCTTGATTTCATATACGCTCTCGGAAACCTCGGCGTCATCCTTAGAAGAGCCTCTTTCCCAACAGGTTTTGACCCAAAGAAAACCTATGATTCCTTCGATGGGAGGGAGTATTTAGAGAATCTCAATATCTACGGCGCCTATTACCTTTCCTCAAAAACTGATAGCAGCATCCTCGATGCCGGCTTAGCCAATAAGAACATCCAGAAAGTGAGCGACGCCCTCAAGAAAGAAGCCTTCGACCTCATCAAGAAAGAAGGGGAAGACGAAGTGAGGCACTATGCCTTCGTTGAGAGGAAACTCATGGACACTCCTATGATCAGGAACGCTTTTGAGATCGCTCTTGATGCCCATAAAAATGAGCATGATGCCTCTGGAATGTGCTACATGTACCATATCATCAGAGTCGCTTTGGCCTGCGCCACCGAATACGAGATCATCACCGCTCTTCTCCATGACGCGATCGAAGGGCATGATGGCAGATTCAGGGTTGAGAAGCTCTCGATCTATGGCTTCCCAAGGGAAGTCCTTGGCGCGCTCCTTCATCTTGATCACGACAAAATCACCCCATATATCGCCTACACTTACGAAGCTGCGCGTAACGAGATTGCTAGAGCCGTCAAACATGCTGAGCTTCTTGATAACCTCGACGAATCGAGGAACCATGGCAAACACCGTAAGAGGGCGCTTTATTACTTCAAAGGCCTTTCCCTCATTGAGAAATACCCATATTTCGATGATACTTCGACTCTCTATCTCTATGACCTCAAGAACAATTGCTTCCTCAAGAAGACCAAAGAAGGTCATTTCATCCTTAAAGAAGGAACGTTCAGGCCTTGCCGCTACAAAGTGAACTTAGACGATGTCGTCGATGTCTCTTTCTATTCGGATGACGAATGCCTCTTAGGAGACAACATGCCATTCTTCGAAGATGGCGTTCTCCATCTCGAATAACGCTCCAAGTGGGCGTTTTTCTTTTAGCAATAAAAAAGCCCGCCACTAAGTGGCAGGCTTATTTTTTAGTTTTGGCTTATTTGCCTTTCCATTTCCAGTTGGCGACCTCTGGGAGATCGATGCCTTTATCGTGGATGTATTGCTTATGCTCAACGAGCTTGTCGCTCATCTTCTGATAGAGGTAGGCGCCGCGGTTGCCAAGGTTTGGTAACTTGAGGAGCATCGACTGAACGAGGTGGAAGCGGTCGACTTCATTCTGGACGCGGACGTCGAATGGAGTGGTGATGGTTCCTTCCTCGTGGTAGCCATGAACGTGGATGTTATGGTTGTTACGGCGATAGGTAAGCTCATGGATGAGGGTTGGATAGCCGTGGAAGTTGAAGATGATCGGTTTGTCTTTGGTGAAGAGCATATCGAACTGTTCATCGCTAAGACCATGCTTATGGAGTGACTTTGGCTGGAGCCTGAATAAGTCGACGACGTTGATGAAACGAATCTTAACGTCTGGGAGTTCCTTATGCATGATGTCAGCAGCGGCAAGGGCCTCAAGGGTTGGGGTCTCGCCAGCGCAGGCTAAGACGATGTCTGGTTCCTGGCCCTGGTCATTAGAAGCCCAGTCCCAGATGGAGATGCCTTCGGTGCAGTGTTTGACGGCTTCTTCCATGGATAACCATTGTGGACGTGGATGCTTGGAAGCGATGATGACGTTGACGTAGTTCTTACTACGTAAGCAGTGGTCCATCGTGCTAAGCAAGCAGTTGGCATCCGGTGGGAGATATAAGCGGACGACGTCGGCTTTCTTGTTGGCGATA
>CADCDV010000133.1 GCA_902800255.1 uncultured Erysipelotrichaceae bacterium
ATATCATCAATCCATGTATCATAAGCCCAGCCTTCACCAGCTTCTGATTCTTGAGCGGCTACCATATAGTTGAAGTAATTGCTATTTGCTTCAGCGATATCTTTTTCCAAAGAAACGAGTTTCCGCTCTAAGAGTTTCTTTCTGTTTCGTAAGGCTTTGAAAAGGTATTCGAAACGGTCTTTCTTCCTTTTTTCGGCAAGAATTTTTTCAGCTTCGTAGCATTCTTCTTCAAAGGCTTTTGGGTCAAAAGAAGAAGGTTTTGCAGGGAAAACGTTCTTTTTAGGGGCCTCATAGACCATCGATTTGAGAAGAGGTCTTTCATCATCGATATGGCCTTGCTTGTATGAAAGGATGATTTTGTTCTCGGCGTCAGTCACTACGAGGTTAGGGTGATGAGGGAAGAGTTCGACATAGAGGTTACGTGGTTCTTCTTTGAAAACGTTATTGATGGTGAGAAGCGAGAACTTAAGGATTCTGTCATCCCCAAAGGTCTCGACTTTCTCGATATAAGGATTCACGATTTCTTTCTTAAGCTGATCAAAGAAATGGGAGGAAACGCTCGTGGCAGCGAAGCTTTCGTCGCCAATATACACGCGAGGGCATTCTTCATCGAGGATGATGGAAAAACGGGATCCGCCCTTTCCGCTTAATCTAAAAAAGATAGCCTTCTCCGTATAGAGAACGGGGCTTGAGAGATGCCTTCCTTCTAGATTCTTAGAAAGGTAAGAAGCATATATTTCAAGATCGCTTTTGCTTAAGGCTTTCATAGCATAGATATTGTAGCATAATCCCCCAATGGGGTTATCCCCGTCATTGCACGAAATCTAGGTCCCTAATCCCTTCGATGGCGTCACTATATTGTGTTGTAAAAAACCATGAAGGGTCCTATAATTTTGCAAACATGAAAAAGGGACTCTTGATTATCATGAGCGGACCTTCCGGGGTCGGCAAAGGCACCATCCGCCAGAAAGTGATGGAAGACAAGGATCTTAATCTCTTTTTCTCCGTGTCCGTCACTACCCGCCAAAAGAGAGAAGGGGAGATGCATGGACGCGAGTATTACTTCATCAGCCAAGATGAATTCGATAAGCTCATCGAGGAGAACAAACTCCTTGAATATAACCGTTACGTCGGACATTCCTACGGAACTCCGTTAGCCCCAATCGAGGAACACCGTAACAAAGGCGAGAACGTTGTTCTCGAAATCGATGTTCATGGCGCAAACCAGGTCCTAGGCAAAGTCAAAGGTCAAGAAGGCGTTGTCACCATCTTCCTTCTCCCTCCATCTTACGAGGAACTCGAAAGAAGAATCAGAGGACGCTGCACCGAGAACGATGACACCATCCAGATGAGGCTCAAACAAGCAAGAGATGAGATCGCTCAGAAGGGCAATTACATGTATAACGTCATCAACGACACGCTTGATAGCTGTGCCGATGAGGTCAAAAAGATAATTCGCAAAGAATTAGGGGCTCTATAGAGCCTCTTTTTTGTTAGAATATCGTTAATGAAGATCATCGATGTTCTGACTGAATACGGAAAAAGGTCTTTGGACCACACTTTTTCTTATGTCTATAAAGGCACAAAGAAAATCGAGCCTCGTTTCAGGGTGCGTATTTCTTTCGGTGCCCAAGAAGCCGTTATGGGCTTCGTCTTAGCAGTCAGAGACACAAATAAAACAACAGCTGAACTCGAAGAGGAAAACGGGTACGCTTTTAAAGAAATTCATGACTACGACATCATCGATGAAGAACCTCTCGTCGATGACAAAATGATGGAACTCGCGAACAAGGTTTCGCAGTACTATTTGGCTCCATTCATTGGGATTTTGCAGGCGATGTTGCCATTATCGCTCTCTCCAAAAACCTCTGCATTACGCGGTCCAAAGATCGCATATGAGCAGTGGGTAGAACTAGTCAAAAATGATGAAAACGATCTCACCGACAAACAGATAGAGATGCTTCGTTTGGTGGCAGCGAACACCCCAATCCTCAAGAAGGAGTGCGGAAGTGTTGCTATCCTCAAAAAGCTTCTCGAAAAAGGTCGCGTCAAAATCATCCGCAAAGAAAAAGAGAGGTTCCATATCAGGCCTGAAGAAAGAGAAGAACCTCACGAAATGTCCTTCGAGCAGAAGAAGGCTTTCGACGATATTAGAAATAGCCAAAAAGGAGTCGTCCTCCTTGAAGGCGTTACGGGTTCTGGCAAAACGGAAGTCTACCTTCGCTTAAGCGAAAAGGTCCTCGAAGAAGGCAAATCCGTCTTGATGCTCGTTCCAGAGATTAACCTCACCCCAGCCATGGTTGAGTATTTCAGCCGTAGGTTTGGCCCTAAGGTCGCCATCCTCCATAGTGAGCTTACCCC
>CADCDV010000134.1 GCA_902800255.1 uncultured Erysipelotrichaceae bacterium
TTGGCTCTCGCGTCATTGACGGCTTTGCCAAAGGCGCCTCTCTCCTCCGCTGGTATTTCTTTCATCTTGCCCATAAGCGAGGAAAGCTCGCTCTTTTTGGCAAGATAGGTGTTTCTGAAATTGGTGAGACCTTCTAGGTCTTTGACGTTATTAAGGTCCGCTAAGGCTTTTTCCTCAATGGCCTTAATCTGCTCTTTGGGTTCCATTATGTCCCTCCTAAAAATAAAAAAGAGGATGTCAGGAGTGCTTCCGCACGGTACCATCCCTCTTTGACTGCTCTTTGAGTGTCATCTCTTTTTGGCTATAACCCACGACGGGGAGAGTCTCCTCTCCGTTCTCAGACGGCGAATTCGCTAGACCTTCGACGAGACGGTCTCTCTATCCATCTCTCCCACATGAGGAAGGCACCCTAGGTACTACTCCGCTTCAACGAACAACTAATTGTATTTCTCTTTTTTCTAAAAGAAAAGAGGGTTAGCCCCCTCAAGGCTCGAATTCCTTCCAAACTTCGTGGTTGAGGAGGCTTCCGCCATAGGACAAGTCGGATGCGTTCTCGCCATAATCGCCAGAGCCTTCCCCACTGAATGAGAGGGATTTGAGAATGAAGTGAGAAGTTTCTTCGCTTTCCGAAGAAGTCGTTTCTTTTTCCTTCATCGTCATATTGAAATCGAAATTAATGCCATCGAGATATTCATAATCGAGATCGATGTAGAAACTACCGTCAACGGTCTCAATGTCTTCGAAGGCATCGTCGATATATGAACTAATGAGGTCGGAAGCAACGGAGGAAACCAAGGAATCCTCTAAAGCGTCCTTAGCGATATCTTTGAGGAAAGAAGCATAGTCTTCTTTGTCATCGATCGAAACTAAAACCCTATAAACACCATAGTCCCAAGACTTGCGTCTCTTCTCAACTCTTCTTAATTCGACCTTGTCATCTTTGTATCCCTCTTTGATGGCGTCCATGAATAAAGGAAGCGCGCTTTTTAGGATGTCGCTCATCACAAACTGATCTGGATAAACGTCAGAAATGTCGATGAAGTTCTTCTCATAAAGGCAATCATCAATTCCTAAAAGCTTCCCTAAGAGCATCCTGCTTATCGCAGCTTTCTGGAAGTCAAGGTAGAGTCCCTGCTCATATTCGCCATCCTCTTTTTCGGTTTCGGCGATATGGGTCCATAAGGTTTGCTTTATTGAAGCAAGTTCTTCTCCGTCAGAAACGATGGTCAAATTGTTTATGTCGAATTGGTTTGAGAGATCGAATCCCCTGTCTTTGGTGCAGTTCTTCATCGAACCTAAGAGTCTGCCATATAACTCGACGTTGTAGTCTTTCATCTTCTTTACGGAAGATTCGCTTGAGGAAAGGGAAAGGTCCTCATCGCTTTGGAATTCGGCCTTGATGAGAGGTTTATCGCCGGTGTCTTGGATATAGAAATCGAGCTTATCGCTTTCCGTGAATGGTTTGAGTGCGTTTTCCAAATAACCGAAAACCTCTTCGGAATCCTCTTTGCGGACGCTGGACCATCTCTCAGAGAACGTAGAGACGCTAGATTCTTCGACCGGGGTTTCTGGAACACATCCTCCTACGGAGAGAAGGATGGCTAAGGGCAAAAGTTTGGCGCGTTTCATTTGAGGGAGGCCTCATACATGATGATGCCGCCGGCGACACCGACATTGAGGGAATCGATCCCATCCATCTCGATGCGGACGTTCTGGTCGGCAAAAGCAATAGCTTCTTTAGAAAGGCCTTGCCCTTCGTTTCCTAATAGGAGAGCGATTTTAGACGGGATTTGCAGGGATTTTAATGGTTTTGACGATTCTAAATCGGTGCCAAGGATGTGGTATCCTTTGTTCCTAAGTTCTTTAAGGTCATCTAAAGATGAGGCGTTCTCACTTTGCCTGACATTGAGATAGAAGATGGCGCCTTGTGAGGCCATAAGGACCTTTGGCGAATAGACCTCAGCGCAGCCTTTCGAAAGAACGACGTCATAGAAATGGAACGCTAAAGCGGACCTAAGCAAGGTTCCTAAGTTGCCTGGGTCTCTGACATTCTCAAGATAAAGGACATGGTCATTCTTGATTGGGGAATGGAGGCTTTTCTTGCAAAGGGCCACTATCCCTTCTGGGGTTTTGCTGAAGGTTATCTTTTTGAGAATCGGTTCGGTGATGAGATATTGCGGGACATTGGTCTTCATCGTCTTATCGACGGTAAAGATCGATTCCACCACGCCTTTGTTTAAGGCCATCTCGACCATATGAAATCCCTCAACGACGAAATAATCGCCTTTGGCGTCGAGCGCTTTCGCGGCGTTTTTGATCTTCGGGTTTGTGAGGGATG
>CADCDV010000135.1 GCA_902800255.1 uncultured Erysipelotrichaceae bacterium
AAGGCTATTTAGGCTCTGTAGCCTATAGCGAGAAGGATCAGGTGTTTTTCGGTAAGATTGAAGGCATCAATGGTTTGGTAAACTTTGAAGGCGAAAGCGTGAAAGAGCTTACAGAAGCTTTTCATGAGGCTGTCGACGATTATCTGGCTTATTGCGAAGACGAAGGTATTGAGCCTGATAAGAGTTATACGGGAGTCCTGAATGTACGTCTGTCACCATCCATTCATCGACAGGTTGCGATGTTGGCCCGTCAGGCAGGATTAACTATCAATGCCTATATCAAAGACACCTTGGAGAAAAGAATCAAGACTGCGGCGATATTGTGACACGAAGGGGGCAGGCACTTCCGTGTCCTTTCTGATATAATAATCATTATGACAGAGAAAGAAATAGAAAAGATTACAAAGATCTTGGAGGATGCGGGCTGGCAACCTCATTTGTGCGATACGCCGATACCTACGTATGAGTCAGTACATGCAGGTCACCTTGTTGATCCGGGACAGATTCCACCAGGAATGACACTGGTGCCGAAGGCATTCCTTAAGGTGTATCAGGAGTCGATGGTAAGAGTGATTGGAAATTCTATGCTCGACAGGGGTATCGAGGATGGTGACTGGGTGAGGATGACGTATGGCCAACAGCCACACGATGGAGATATCGTTGTGGTGGCCATCGGCAATGAGTGTACTTTAAAGTGTTACTACGAGGACGATGACGGCTCGCGTTGGTTACTGTCACAAAACGAGGCTGAGAAAGAGCTGTATAAGCCCATCAGGTTGGATGAGAATCTTGACTCGGTGTATCTTTGTGGTGTGGTGACGGAGATAAGCAAGCCACTGCCTAGAGTTCCTGTTAAGAACATGAGGAGTTTGGTGAGCGAAGCTAAGGCGAACTTAGTGGAGGAGCCTCGCATCAGCGTGGAGCGCGTACGATGTGTTATTAAGATTCTCGGAAAGGAAATCAAGGTGGCTAGACAATGGTATGCTGTATGCAGAAGCATGATGGACGAACTGGTATTTGACGAGAATGATTTTGGTTCGTTCTGCGATATGGTGAAGAATGTGCTGCCAAGCCATCATCATCTACCTAAGGTAGCGGAGATGCAGACGATGGCGGTGGAGAGCTTTGCAAAACCCGTATGCAAATGGGAAGAGAGAAGAGCCCCGGTAAGAGGTAAACGTTTTAAGGTCTATAAGACTTTAGCTGACAAGGCTACAATGCTGCTGACTATGAGTGAGGCAGAATTTCAAGAACTCTGAAAAAACTCTGAAAAAACTCTGAAAGAAAGCAGTTTTTTTTAGGAGTTTTTGTCGAAAAACGGCAAAAACTCTGAAAACTCCAAGAAATACTCTGAGAAACTCTTGGGCGATGGAAGATTACTTCCGTCGCCTTTTTTTTGTCCCTAACTTTGCGGAAAAATATTGCAAGATGGAAAAAATTGTCGTCAATCCAAAATCAAGGCGAGAGCTCGTTGAAAAGTACGGCTCCTACAATGTGTCGAAGGCCTTGTCTTTCAAATCAAATTCACAGATGTCGAAGGAAATCAGGCATGAGGCTATGAATGTGTACAAAGGAACAATTTTCAAGTTTTAGTTAACTATAGTATTCATTTAAAATTTTACAGTTATGTTAGTACAAGCAAAAGTATGTAAGGAACTCCCGTTGATCGAGGGAGACGGCCGCAACGGCCATTACGAAATTCATCCGTTTATCGTTGAGTGGGAAGACGAAGGCCCCAGAGGCACTTATACCCAGTCGGCGAAGATTGAACTCAATGCGAAGAACTACGACGTCAAGGCATTCGCCGCTCTGATTGGTAGTGACGAGCGCATTCCTCTCGGCATTTCCATCCAGGTAGACACTTTCAATGAGAAGTACTACAACGGCGTTTACGGCTACCCGCAAGATGAGAAATATAAGATAGCCCGTCAGTATTAACCCCCTAAAACAACTCACGAAAATGGATAAAGAGAAAGAGCTGGCAATGATAGAATTGCCCGACTTCACAACCGAGAAGCCCATGAAGCTGGAGGTGGGCGTGACCTATAAAGGCTCGTTCAAGCTTTCACCCAATGGTCAGATCCTTGTGAAGCCGTATCAGCAGGGTGCGAAGCCTTCCAATCTCAGAAAGCTGGTGGAAGGCGACCGACACGCGATTTACGGATCATACCATCTGGTACGCATCGTGATCAGCATTCAGAAAGGCAGTAGCGAACAGATACGAAGGGCGTATAAGGAAATCATCATGGAGTGTTACAAGAATTTAAATGAATTAGCATTATGAGCATTTTCA
>CADCDV010000136.1 GCA_902800255.1 uncultured Erysipelotrichaceae bacterium
ATCGTCAAGATGGCCGTTTTTCTTGATTTCTGCAGCGTGCTTATCATCGGTGCAAAGAAGGACGCGGCGGTAATTCCATGGGGTGATGGCTTTGACGAGGTCCATGCTTCTTGTGTAAGAGCCGACACGGAGATGGGTGTAAACGCCTTTGGAGATTTTCTCTTCCATCTCTTCGACAGTGACGGATTCGTGGTCAGTCATGATGCCACCGCAGAGATAAGCGTTAAGCTGGTCGCCCTGGAGAAGAGGAGCGTGGCCATCGATGACTTTGTCGGCAGCGTGTGTGACTTCAAGTTTCTTTAAGGTATCTGGGTCGCAGCCGATGACAGAAGGATAGGCCATGAATTCGCCTAAACCATTGATGTCTTTGTCGGTGATGTTTTTAGCGATGTCATCTCCATTAAGGATGGCGCCGCTAGTTTCGAACGGGGTGGCTGGGACGCAGCTAGAGAGTTGGGTTTTGATGTCAAGAGGGACGTTTTTGGCGGCTTCGATGACGTAATGGATGCCATTCATGCCAAGGACGTTAGCGAGCTCATGAGGATCGGCGATGATGGTCGTCGTGCCATGTGGGACGATCATCGAGGCGAATTCCTCTGGGGTGCTTTGGGACGATTCAATATGGACGTGGCCATCGATAAGGCCTGGGATGACGGTCATTCCTTTGATGTCATATTCGGTTTTGCCTTTATAGCCTTTGCCAATGCCAACAACACGGTCATCTTTGATGGCGATGTCCCCTTCTTCGACTTTGCCATCGAAGAGATTGACGTATGAGCCATTCTTAAGAAGAACGTCACATTCGGTTTCTTTTAAGGCCGCTTTGATATATTTCTCAAGCATTAGTTGTTTCCTCCCTCACAAAGAAAAAACACCACAAAAACCCTCTGGAACGAGAAGGTTTTCCTTGGTGTTATTCATAACTAACACCATTATCCCACTAGAGGCCTCTATTTTCCTATTGAAAGCGGTATCAAAAACGAAAAACACTTTTATGCCGATAGGTTGTCAATATATCGTGCGCTTATGATACTATTTCGTACGATTTCTTATACAAAGGTTTTGAAGGATGATCAGCACAAAAAAAGCCCTGCAAATCAGGGCTTAATTTGTAACTGGTCGAGATGATGAGATTCGAACTCATGATCTTCTGCTCCCAAAGCAGACGCGGTAACCAAGCTGCGCTACATCTCGAACATTGGCGCGCCAGACAAGATTCGAACTCGTGACCCACAGATTCGTAGTCTGTTACTCTATCCAGCTGAGCTACTGGCGCAGATTTCGCTCCTCTTTCATAGAGCGCCCATAAATAATATTACTTCAACTAAAAGTTGGCAAGCGAATAATAGCGTTTTTCTAAGATTAATGCAGGAAGTTCTTTATGCTTTTGAAACAATCGCTAGATAAGTCCCTTTTCTTGGAAAAGAGCGCATAAGGTGTCGCTAGTTTCGTTATCAAAAGGAATCATCGTGGTCAAAGCCTCATCGCCATCGATGACGTGTTCATAGAAATAACCCATCCTGCCTTCTGAGTAAATGAGAGGGATATTAAGCGTTTTGAATAAGCCATCTTTGCTTTTCCTAAACACTTTAAGCGCATCGACAAAATCGGTGACCACAACCGCTTCGCTATCGGGATGTTTTCTTTTGAAATCAAAGCTGCTTTTGTATTCTTGGACAAGCGGTTCGATAACTCCTCCCAAGGAGGGATCTTCGACGAGGCACGTCGTTTTCTCTCCTTCGTCATAAAAACTTCGATGGATGTAATAATCGTAATTATCGGGGTTTAAATAATAAGAGAGTGCCTCATCATAATCTTCCTCTTTGACATAGACGCTAGGGAAAAAGGAAGCGGAATCTTTATGGATGCCAGCATACATACCAAAAGTTGCATCGATCTTCCAGTAATAGCAATCTCCTTCGATGTGATCGTAATAGTCTTCCTCTTTCTTGCCTTCTTCGATTGTCTCGAAAGGTTTATTGAGGTCAGGCCAAAGATTGATATCCCCCGCTTTCTCGTCGAAAGGATTGTTGCAGTCACTATAGAAGCCAGTCTTATATGTCACGCCATCGATAACGACATCGGTTGGTCTTTGGCGCCCGAAAAGCATGCAACTAGTGAGAACATTGATCGCAATTACTCCAACAATGACGGCTTTTTTATTCATCGATTCATTTTTATTGGATTGATAAGAATCATCTACTTTATTAATATTTGATTCTTCCCCTATAAGAGAAACTGTTGATTTATTTTCAGGTATGAATGTACAAAAATTACAGAAAAAA
>CADCDV010000137.1:0-2239 GCA_902800255.1 uncultured Erysipelotrichaceae bacterium
AAAGGAAATCACCGAAGCGGTTTCGATTCCCTGCATCAGAAAAGATTTTACGGTTGATGAGTATATGATATACGAGGCGAGAACGCTTGGTGCATCGGCAGTTCTTTTAATCTGTTCCATCCTTTCAAAAGGTCAGATTGAAGAGTACCTCGGAATTTGCGATGACCTCGGAATCGATGCGATTGTAGAAACGCATGATACGTCCGAAGCAGAGATGGCGGTAAGCGCAGGTGCCAGAATCATAGGAGTTAACAACCGGAATCTTAAAGATTTTACGGTGGATACCTCAAACAGTTTAAGACTTAGAGAAATCATTCCGGCTGACAGAATCTTTGTATCCGAGAGCGGAATTAAAACACCCGAGGATGCGGCAGCAGTCAAAAGAGCGGGCGCCGATGCGGTATTAATCGGCGAAACTCTTATGCGGTCGGAAAACAAAAAGGAAGCATTAAAGCTACTTAAGAGTGCATTATGACAAAAATAAAGTTTTGTGGTCTTAAAAGAATAGAAGATATAAAATACGCAAACGATTTAAAGCCCGATTTTATAGGCTTTGTATTTGCTCCAAAAAGCAAACGTTTTGTGGATGCGGATACTGCGAGAGAACTTAAAAATCTTTTAGATACCAAAATAAAAGCCGTCGGAGTTTTCGTGGACGAAGATATAAATGTGGTTACAAAGCTTTTAAAAGATGGTATCATAGACATCGCGCAGCTTCACGGAAGCGAAGATGAGGAGTATATAAAGAGTTTGAGAGCTATATGTGACAAGCCGATCATTAAAGCTTTTACGATAGTATCCAAAGACGATATTAAAAAGGCAAATGAATCCACTGCAGATTATATACTGCTTGATTCGGGCAAAGGAAGCGGAGAGACTTTTGACTGGGATTTGATAAAAGAAGTAAACAGACCTTACTTCCTCGCAGGAGGCCTGACATTGGATAATGTGGAAAATGCAGTTAAAACACTTCATCCTTTTGTGGTGGATGTAAGCTCCGGAATAGAGACAGACGGTTTTAAAGACTTTGACAAAATGTGCAGATTTGCACAATTGACAGAAAGGAAACAAAAATGACCAATCCAAACGGAAGATTCGGAATACACGGCGGACAGTACATTCCCGAGACTTTGATGAATGCCGTAATCGAACTTGAAGAAGCATACAATCATTACAAGAACGATCCCGAATTCAACAGGGAACTGACTGAACTTTTAAATGAATACGCAGGCAGACCTTCAAGACTCTACTATGCGGAAAAAATGACCAAAGATTTGGGCGGTGCGAAGATTTATCTTAAAAGAGAAGATTTAAATCACACGGGCGCTCATAAAATAAACAATGTCCTCGGTCAGGCTCTTCTTGCAAAGAAAATGGGCAAGACAAGACTCATCGCAGAAACCGGTGCAGGTGAGGTCGGGGTTGGTCTTCTTGAGGAAGTCGGTCACGCTCATCTTGTTGTCGGCATAGTAGTCTTGAGCAAGAAGGGTGTTTTCCTTGAAGAACTTGTTGAGCTTACCCTGGGCGATCTTGTCCACCATGTTTTCGGGTTTGCCTTCCTGACGGATGGTCTCGCGTGCCACTTCGAGCTCGTGGTCGATGGTAGCCTGCGGGATGGACTCGGCGTTGAGGGCAACCGGGTTCATAGCGGCGATCTGGAGGGCTACTTCATGAGCGGCCTCATCAACGCCAGCGATGTTGAAACCGGCGATGCAGGCGAGGCGGTTACCCATGTGGTTGTAAGCGGTGACGTGAGCTGCCTCGATAACGTTGAAGGCGGGGAGCTCGATTTTCTCACCAGTTTTGCCCATCAGGTCAGAAATATGATCGGCGATGGTACGGCCGTCCACGTCGAGAGCGAGTACCTCTTCGCGGGTTTTGGCGTTAGCCTTCATGGCGAGGTCGATGAACTGCTCGCTGGCGGCAACGAATTCTGCGTTCTTTCCGACGAAGTCGGTTTCGCAGCTGAGCACGAGGATGTAACCCTTGGTGCTGTCGGCGTTGACCTTAGCCACTACGCGGCCCTGGTCGGCAGTACGGTCGGCACGCTTAGCGGCGACTTTCTGGCCTTTCTTTCTGAGGATGTCGATAGCTTTGTCGAAATCGCCTTCTGCTTCTACGAGGGCGTTCTTGCAATCCATCATACCGACACCGGTCATTTTTCTCAGCTCATTGACTTGTGCTGCTTTGATTTCCATATTATTGATTTTTAATGGTTAAACAAAATTAGTTTTTCTTG
>CADCDV010000137.1:2255-3100 GCA_902800255.1 uncultured Erysipelotrichaceae bacterium
GGTGCTACCGGCTTTCACGGGACCTCTCTTGATGGTGGGGCGTTTTTTGCGCTGACCATCTTCACCCTCTTCAGCCACATCCTTGACTTTTCTGACGCCGTCGCGGGTTCTGCCCTCGCGTTTCTCGTCATCGTCGTAGTTGGCTTCATCAGTGAATTCGGCGGTCTCTTCATCCATATCATCATTGGCGGCGTTGTCCTTGTCGATCTTACGTTCGGCAAGACCTTCGGCGATGGCGTCGCAAACGGCCTTCACGATAACGGAGATGGACTTGGAGGCGTCGTCGTTGGCGGGGATGGGGAAGTCCACGAGGTTCGGGTCGGAGTTGGTATCCACGATAGCGAGCGTGGGGATGTTAAGGCGGTGAGCCTCAGCAACGGCGATGTGCTCTTTCAGGATATCCACAATGAAAACTGCAGCGGGCAGACGGGAGAGGTCGGCGATAGAACCGAGGTTCTTGTCGAGTTTGGCGCGCTCACGCTGGATCTGCAATTTCTCTCTCTTGGAGATTTTCTCGAACTGGGGGCTTTCCATCAGCTTGTCGATGTCACCCATTTTCTTGACGGCCTTCCGGATGGTGAAGAAGTTGGTGAGCATACCGCCGGGCCAGCGCTCGGTAACGTAAGGCATGCCAACCGTCTTTACGAGCTCAGCCACAGTGTCTTTCGCCTGCTTTTTGGTAGCGACGAAGAGGATTTTGCGGCCCGACTTGGCGATCTGCTTGGCAGCTGCGCAAGCCTCGTCCAATTTCTCGGTGGTTTTGTGAAGGTCGATGATGTGGATGCCGTTCTTTTCCATGAAGATGTAAGGAGCCATGTGGGGGTTCCATTTTCTTCTCAGGTGTC
>CADCDV010000138.1 GCA_902800255.1 uncultured Erysipelotrichaceae bacterium
TTCTTCGCAAGTATGAAGAACTGCGGGAATGTCTGGAACGCGGCTATGTTCTGGAGTCCTTTCTCCTCTACCCACGCGTCGGTCATGAATACCGAAAGTTCATCATTCATCAGGCGGTGTACGATATCTTCGTTATAATACTTTCCAAGATAAATGCTTCCGGCACGGTTAGAAAGTTCAACCAGCTTCAGATATGTATCCAGCTCAGATGCATCTTCTTCCGCTGCGATGTCCTATAGCGAAATGATGTTTGGCGAAGATGGACAACAAGTCCTTCTTGACCTTGGTGTTCCTAAACCAGAAATCGAGAAGAGAGATGACGATCTCAAGACAAACCTTGCAGCCGAATATGAAGCGCTTGGCATCATGGTGAGCGGTTCCCGTCTCTCCTTCATTGAAGACAAATTAAAAGCCGCAAAAGCCTGCTCTTTGTCAGAAATCTCTGGCAAAACTGGCTCATTCTTAACGGCAGGCATCATCAAATCAGCAAGATCAATCACCACGAAGACCGGAAAGAAGATGGCCTTCATGGAACTATATGACGACCTTAGTGAAGCTTCCTTCATTCTCTTCGATGAAGTCTTCAATCAGAACTTCCCATTACTCAAGACCGATAACATCATCCTTGTTCGTGCTCATAAAGAGACTCGAAGATATGGAAACGGCGAAGAGTCATATGTCGTCGAAGAAGTCAGCAGCGTAGGAGAGTAGTTTATGAAAGAAATCAAGATCATCGATGGAAATTCCCTCTTGTTCAGGGCTTACTACGCGACCGCTTATCCGGGTGCGCCTCTTATGTCCACGAAGACTGGTATCCCAACCAATGCCGTATTCGCTTTTTCGAACATGCTCGCCAAATTCCTTTTCTCTCTCAAAGAGGGTGACAGCATCTTCATCGGTTTCGACAAAGACGGGGACACTTTCAGAAAGCAGGAGTTTGAAGCATATAAGGCCAACAGAAAACCTTGCCCTCCAGATTTAATCAAACAGTTCCCTATCTCAAGAGAGCTTTGCAAAGTCCTCAATATCCTTTGCTATGAAGAGCATGGCATTGAGGCGGACGATATCTGTGGAACCGTTGCCAAGATGGCGTCCAAAGCCGGAATGAAGGTCACTGTTTATACGAGTGACAAAGACTATCTTCAGCTTATCGATAAGAACATTTCTATTTCCTTGCTTCGCAAAGGACTAAGTGACATGGACCTTGTCACTGAGGCCAACATGGTCGAAAAGTTTGGCTTCTCCCCACTACAAATCATCGATTACAAAGGCCTTAGAGGCGACGCTTCAGATAACCTCCCTGGCATCCCTGGGGTTGGTGAAATCACTGCCGTCAAACTCATCCAGGAATATGGTTCCTTTGAGAAGATCATTGAGGCCGCGCCTACTATGAAAGGCAAGATCGGCCAAAAGATTCTTGAAGGCGCTCCGCAAGGAAGGATGTGCTACGAGTTAGCCACTATCAAGACCGATGCGGCTCTTCCTTTCGGCTTAGATGATTTGGTCTACAAAGGATATGACGCCCAAGAAGTCATGGATTTCGCCCGCAAATACGAGCTCAAACAATTCCCTTCAAGGCTTCCAGCAAGCCAAAAGAAAGGCGAACAGACGAAGAGGGAAATCACCTCTGAGATCGTTGCTTCCTTCAAGGGAATCGAACTTGGTGAGGATATTGGTGTTGCGCTCGACATTGATTTCGATGAGTACCATAGTGCTTCCCTTAATGGTCTTGCTATTTCGAGCAAAGACAAGACCTACTACATCTCCGAAGAGAACATCAAAGATGAGACTTTGAAGAAGATTCTCGAAGACGAATCCATCAAGAAGAACGTCTATGATGCGAAAGCCTCTTTGTACGCGCTTAAGAAAGTTGGCATTGAGCTAAAAGGCATCAAGAACGATATCCTTTTGGCCGCTTATCTTTTAGATAGCTCCACTTCATCGAATCCAATGATCGTCTATGGCTCCTTCGGAGCGGCTCTTGACGACACAAAAGATGAAGTGTCTTTGCTTTCATCATCTAGACCTAACCTCACCATCCAAATGGCCTATTATTCCCTCTATCTCGAAGAGAAGGTCCTCAGTGGCCTTACCGAGGTTGGAGCGATTGACCTCTATCACAACATTGAGCTTCCTCTTTCCATTGTCTTAAGCGACATGGAATACGAGGGTTTCCCTCTCAAACTCGATGACCTATATGCCTATGGCAAGGAATTCGAAAGGAAGAGAGACG
>CADCDV010000139.1 GCA_902800255.1 uncultured Erysipelotrichaceae bacterium
GTGGATTCCTTTGGAATCATCCGTGCAAACATCGTTCTCCGTGCCATCATGAACAAGGAAGAGATTGAGAAGGAATTCTTCGCCCATTCAAAACTCTTAGAAAAGAATCCAGAACTCACTCCGATGAAGGAATTCATGGACAACGTTACCAGCACCTTGCCTTACCTTGAGGTTGGTGGGGAAAAGATCTATGTTCCGATTTTCCCGTCTTCCTTAGCGTCAATTTACACGAACTCCTACGAGAAACTTTCAGTCCCACCATACAAGAAATTGCTCAAGGATTACGAGGCTGCTCTCATTGATCCATTTGACTATTATGGCCCGGCTTTATATGACTCGTATTTCACCAAACTCGTCATCATTCGTAAGACGGAAAAGTCGATGGCGGCTTATGATTACGATGCTGAGTGTATCTATTTCATCAATGAGGAAGGCAGGCTTGACGCTAAAATCGCTTTGTTCGATAAAGGCCTTACTAAACCTCTAAAGAACCATATGATTCCACGCATCCAGAAGGTCGTCGATGCGTATTACGAAAACGACAGAGATAAGATGCTTAATGTCCTCTTGAAGGAAAAGCTTATCTCTGACGCCCTAAGGAAAAAGGCCGACGAGAAAAAGAAATGAAGTTCTTTGTATTTTCGCTCGGCTGCAAAGTTAATTCCTACGAAAAAGACGCCATAAAAGAAGCCTTGATCGAAAGAGGTGACGAAGAGGTGTCTAAGCCCGAAGAGGCCTCTTTAATCGTTGTTAATACGTGTTCAGTCACTGCGACGAGCGATCAGAAATCCCGTCTACACATCCGTAAATTCAGAAGGCTTTCCCCAAACGCGATTATCGCCGTTATGGGTTGCTATTCAGAAGGTCACTTAAGTGAAGCGGAGACTTTAGGCGCCGACATCATCATCGGAACCTCAAAAAGAGACAAGCTCCTTTCCTATATCGACGACTTCCAGAAAAACCATAAGAAGATAGTCGATGTCACTTATCTATCAAGAAAGAAAATCTACGAAGAATTGCCATCCAGCGCGTTTACCAATAACGCCAGAGCCTACCTCAAAATCCAGGACGGATGCGACAAATTCTGCTCATACTGCCTTATCCCATTTGTGAGAGGCAACTCCCGTTCAAGAACCAAAGAAGACGCGTTAAGAGAAGCCAAAGCCTTAGTCGAGAAAGGATATCAAGAGCTTGTCCTTACCGGCATTGAGGTTGGTTTCTATGGTTTAGACCTCTATGGCAAAGAATACGGATTAGGGGAACTTGTTGAAGACATCATAAAAGAGAACCCAACCCTTAAGAGACTACGTTTATCTTCAATCGATATCAGCGAAATCTCAGATAAGCTTTTTGAAGACTTCAAGAACTACCCAGCGTTGATGCCTCATCTCCATTTGTCGCTCCAGTCTGGTTCAGACAGCGTATTAAAGAGGATGAAACGCAACTATACGACGGCTGAATATTTTGAGAAAGTCCGCATGCTGCGTAGCATGTGTCCTGATATTGCCATCACAACCGACATCATCGCCGGTTTCCCAGAGGAGACCGAAGAGGAGTGGAAAGAGACCATGGATTTCGCAAAGAAATGTGCTTTTGCTGAGATCCATTGCTTTGCCTATTCCTCACGCAAAGGGACCGTTGCCGCCAAGATGAAGCAGGTCGACAGTGCGACTAAAGATAGAAGATCCCACGAACTATTAGCTCTTGCTCGTGAACTCAGGAACGAGTATGAACATAAGTTTTACGGACAAGAGATGGAAGTCTTGTTTGAGGACTACGACGAAAAGAAGGGCTATGCTTACGGCCACACCAAAAACTACCTTCTCGTTAAGAAAAAGAGCGATCATTCGCTCCAGAAAACATTCGGCTTTGTTTTATATGATGAGAACAGCAAAGCCGACTAGCCTTTTCCTTCGATAATTGCCAATATTTTTTCATCAGTGTAACGAAATTCACGTAAGGTGTTATCGGCACTTTAGCGATTTTTTATGACATTGACTAAAAATAATTTGACTAACGTAGGTTCTTCTTTATAATTATCCCAGTCCAACAAGGAGGATCGAAAAATGGCAGTCCCGCAGAGAAGAATTGGTAAAACCGCTAAAAGAAAAAGAAGAACTCATTTCAACCTTGCCGCCCCAGCTTTGGTTCAGTGCAGCCACTGTGGCTCAATGGTTAGACCTCACCACGTTACGATGGTAAGGATATCCTTCACCTCAAAAAAGGCGAATAATCGATCTTGAGTTTAATGGGTGCTCTTAGTTGGGCGCCCTTTTTTATTATTTAAAAAAGCCTTAGAATTATAACCATGAAAGTTCTTTTGTATTTTGAAGGGCAAGAAGCCATCAAAACAAGCGGCATCGGCCGTGCTTTAAGCCATCAAATCAGAGCTCTTGAAAGCCAGGGCATCGAATACACTCTTAATCCAAAAGATGATTTCGACATCGCCCATATCAATACCCTTTGGGCCAAAAGTGGTGCCGTCTTAAAAAGATGCAAGAAAAAAGGCATCCCTGTCATCGTCCATGGCCATTCGACCTTTGAGGATTTCAGGAAATCGTTCAAAGCCTGGCAGCTAGTCGCACCTTTCTATAATTCGCGCATCAGGCGCATGTACTCCTTGAAATCATCGTCGCTCTGCACCTCGTCAGTGATGACGCCACGCTGATAGGCATTGTCGATGCGATGCTGCAGAGTGGACGAGATGCGCTCCTCGGGAGTGCGTGAGTGGAGTGAGTTGTGTATGCTCATCCATCTCACAGGGAAGTATCGATTGTCACGCAACTGTCGGTATCCGAGCATCTTGTGGCTGAGGTGGCTCACCTCTGCATAGAGCATGCGGCGCCCTATCTTGGAGGTGATGGCCTGCAGGAGCATTCCGAACAGCTCGCCCTGTGGGTCAGGTATGCTGTACACGCCCTCTCCCATGATGCGACAGTGCATATAATAATAAGGTGGAAACCAAGATGAACGATATCGCACCACGGCGAGCATCTGCGCTACCACCTGTCGGCTGTCGTCCTCGATCACGGCCAGATAGGGCCTGTGACGAGGCGTCTGTCGGCAGATGGCGAAGAGCTGAGGACTATGGAAGAAGTTGTCCTCCAGCAGTCCTGTTGGCAGATCATCGCCGCTGGTGTATATCTTGACGGTCATGGACGCGTGGCAGGGGTGATGGTGTAGGTGAGTCCGGCCTTGGTGTCGAGGTCGTATTCATAGACCCTCTGCAGGGGAAGAGGCTGGAAGTCATGCAGCTCTGCCGAGCGCAGAGGTGTCTTGATGAGTGCAGGCTGCAGCAGCGGGTTGGGGCATTCGCCGCTGGCCTCAGTGAGGTCCTTGCCCTGAAGAGGAACGTAGGAGCGCAGACGCAGCATGCCACCGATTGTAGACTGGATAACGGCTCGTTGCAGTTGTCCGTTGCTCCATTGCTGGTCGACGA
>CADCDV010000140.1 GCA_902800255.1 uncultured Erysipelotrichaceae bacterium
GATGGAACAAGCAAATCCCTCATGATGCTTGAGATTCCATTCATCGCCTGCTCAATCGTTCTCGTCGCCTCTGTCGTCGTTTTATTCTTCACCGTCAAAGAGAACAAACTTGCCGAACAGCTTCACGATGACATCGTCCGTGGCGAAGCCATGGGTGAATCCGCCGAACAGGTCACCACCGAGGGAAAACTCTCCAAGAACAACGTCAGAAACCTCACCCTCATCCTTATCGCTGAGGTTCTCTGGTTCATGTCTTTGAACGCCATAGAGACCTTCCAGTCCAACTACTTCATGTTCCATCTCAACACCTCCTCTGCTGGTGGTGTTGTCATGACCATCGTTTCCGGTGCCGCTTCGATCATCGGCTTCATCACCGCCGGTATCGTCGCTGACAAAATCGGCCGCAAATGGACCATCTTTGCCGGTATCTGCGCTGTCGCAGCCGTTTACCTTGCGATGTCTTTCTATCCGAAAAACGTTCCGGCAGGAGGATATACCTTCGAAAATCCAAATCCTCCGGTCTTCTTCTTCATCATCAGCTTCATCATGGGCTTAGGCGCTTCCTTCATCCATATCTGCTCCTTCCCACTTGTCACCGACTACTGCACCAAAGAGAAGCTTGGAAGATACACTTCCCTTTACTACGCCGCATCGATGGGCGCCCAGTCTGTCACCCCAATCCTTGGTGGTCTTATCCTCAAGCACGCGACATTCTGGAACGCTCTCCCAATCTATAGCACCGTCCTTATGGTTGCCGCGGGAGCCGTCTTCTTCTTCGTCAAAGCCCCACATAACAAAGACACTGGCAAAAATGTCAAAGGCTTAGAAGCTCTTGGAGCGGATGACTAATGCCAGCAATACTTACCCACTACACCTTCGCTAAGTTCGAAGGAGTTAACCCAGAAAGAAAACACTTCGGCGCTTTGGTTTTAGGTTCGCAAGGACCTGATCCTTTCTTCTTCTTTGGAATGCTCCCTTGGAAGAAGAGAGAAGGAAGCAAGAAGATCAACACCTTTGGCTCTGGGCTCCATAAAAGAGAAGTGACCGCTTTATACATGGCCATGATCGATTATGCGAGGAAGAGCGAAGACAAAGAGCTCCTCTTCGATTTTATCGAAGGCATATATCTCCACTACCTTCTTGACCGCAACTGCCATCCATTCGTCTATAGCCGCGCAGGTTATAAGGAAGACGATTCGAAAGAGGCCAAATACTATTCCGCTTTCCACACTAAGTTCGAAAGCGCGATCGATATCCTTTACGCCAAAGAGAAAGGCGTCTTCAATGAGAATCCTTCCTTCTCTTTGAAAACCGTGAGCGATGAAGAGCTCCGCAAAATCTCAAAGATGATCTATGAGGCTAACCTCGCTAGTGATAACATCCCTGACCTCAAAGAGGACTCCTACTTCATCTCAGTGAAGGACTATATCTCCGTCATGAAGTTCGTGAATAAACCCCATGGGCTTAAGAGATGGTTCCTAAAGACCTTCTTTGGAAGCGATGCGGTTGCCTTTGCGCTTAATTACCCTCGTAACCTAGAGAAGACATATGGCAAGGTCGATTTCCTTAACACCCAAAAGAATGAATGGCCTGACCCAGTCTCTGGCAAGAAGAGGAATGAGAGTTGGTATGAGCTTATGGCTAACGCCAAAAAGGAATACCTGGAATTCCTTCCTCTCCTAGAAAGAGCGAAGAATGGGGAAGACATTTCCAAAGAGGCTCACGAGTTCTATAACGGCATCGACCATAACGGAGTTAAGGACGGCGCCATAAAGAAATACATGGATCCAGTTCTCCCTTACGTTGAGGGAAAATAATGGGGATTTGCAAAAAAAGGAGCGGGATTTGCCACTCCTTTTTAACTTTTGTTAATCCAAATTTGCCACAATCTCTATAACTTCATATACTCGTTTCTCGACACCAATTTCTTTTGCATATTTGAAAAGTTTTGCTTGGTCGTTCTTTTTTCTTATATAAAGTTTGATTGCCTTAATGAAAACCTCCGCGTCATATTTGTCACGATACTTGATGAGGTCGCAAATCGTTCTTTCTTCGTCATAGACCCTAACATTGTTTCCAAACATCGTCTTGGTTTCCTTAATTCCCAGTTCATAGATAGCTGGATTCGAGATTCTCTTGATTAGCAGGGAATCGATGTTTTTCCTTGAAGGGTGGTAGCTTTGT
>CADCDV010000141.1 GCA_902800255.1 uncultured Erysipelotrichaceae bacterium
GAATTTGGAGGCGCTTTAACACACAAGATAGATGAGCATATCTTCCATATCCTCAGAGGAGAAATATTGACCCTAGAAGGAAAGACATTCCTTTGCCTAGGAGGAGCCCGTTCGACCGATAAGGCATATAGAACCCCATATGTCTCTTGGTGGCCGGAAGAGATGATCACCGAAGAGGATATCAAGAACGCTGAAAAGAACTTAGCCAAGTTCAATAACAAAGTCGATTATGTCCTCACTCACTGCGCGGAGACTTTCACTGCTTGCTCTTGTCTCCTAAAAGGAAGAGACGCTTGTACGGACGCTCTATGTTTCATCGATATGGTAGTGGAATACAAACACTGGTACTTCGGCCATTACCATGTAGATAGGCAGATAGATAAAAAGAGAACCTGTCTGTATCAGGATATAGTGACCTTAGATGACAAACAGCCTTTTGAGATATCGGAGAACACTCTAAAGACGATGGATGAATCGGTGGAAAGCTTCGATGAAGGGAAAGTGTCCAAACCCATCAAACTGAAATAAGCTTTGGAATAAATTAAAACGCCCCATTGGGGCGCTTTCTTTTTAATCCTTGTATTTCTTCCAAGGGATATAGACGGATACTTTCTTCTGGTAATTAGAATACTCAGGGTATTTCCCTTTGGAGATATTCTCCGCAAGGATGGTTGATCCAATGAATAACAAGATAAGTAGAAGTGCCCCAATCCCACTAAGATTGAAGATACCTGTTATTCCGTATTCACCCACTAAAGCAGATATAGAGAAGATATATACACCAACCCATATTGATTGCTCACCAAGGTAATTAGGGTGTCTGCTTCTTCCCCATAAGCCAACCGTGTTGAATCCTTTGGAGTATGGGAGAGGAAGTTCTTCAAGCTTCTTTCCTTCTTTGAGCATCTTGTATTTGGTGGTTTGGAATTTCCATTGCTCTTCATCGGCGATTGTTTCAATCGTTAAAGCAAGAAGAGCAATTCCTCCTGCCACAAAGTCAATCCAACTAAGTGGAGCATTCGAACCCACACACATAAGGGATGGAAGAGTGATAAGCAAAACAAGAAGGTTCTGATAAATAGAGATGAAGAACAAATCAAAGATTCCCCAGACAAGCCTGTTATTAAATGGCTTCTTGCTTCTAAGGATGGCCCACCTATAATCTTCGACACCACTCCAGAATTTCCAGCTATACGCGCCTTTACGGGCGAAGTTCATCGTTAATCTGATTCCCCATAATGTAGCGATGATGGCAATGACGACGCATCTCCAGTTCATCTCACTCATACCGGCGATAATCCAGGTATATGCGATAGGCAATAAACTCCATAATTTGTCCATCTGAGAGGTATTGCCTGTTATCTCTCCGACAACGAAGCAATATAAAGCGGCAATACCACATACAATCAAGAGAACAAAAAGGATATCCATCCTCTCGCTAGAGAAGGTGATATCAAGGGAAGATGCGAAAGTGGTCATGATGTTTTTTTCCTTTGAACGATGAAGCAAGTTTAACACATGGGTATATCAAGACAAACTCTTTTTGTGGAACTCGAAAATCCTATGCAAATCACCCCTCTTTTTGAGATACAGACGCGACAAAGAACTCAAACGCCATTTGATATGAGCCTTTTCGCGCGTATAATGTAACAGGTGCATGAGTACGAAAAAGACTTTTAACTACGTCAAGCCGTTATACATTATCGCTGACTTCATCTTCACTGCGCTCGTCGTAGGGTTTACTTTCGTGTCCCACGCGATGTGGCAAAACATTCCACAGGAAAAGATTATCGCTGACGTCATCTTCACCCTCTCGTTCTCTCTTTTGATGATAACGGTTCTTGGTATCTTCAGATGCTATAGAGTCCTTCTCCGCGAATTCGGCCTCGTCGAGTCGATGTGGATGTGCCTTGCCATCGGCATCGTCGATGCCATTGGTTTAGTGGGCATCATCGTCCTTAGAAACTTCGGCCTCATTTCCATCATGACATATTGGTCTTGGGCTCTTGTCTCTGGCTTCCTTTTCCTTTTTCTTCCTGCTTTACGCGCCGTCGGAAGGCTTTTTAAGCTCTTCAAAGCGAGAAAGAAACTCGATGACTCAATCAGAACCCTTGTCATCGGTGGGGGTGACACTGCCAAGATCTACACCGACGAAACCCGTCAGAACAG
>CADCDV010000142.1 GCA_902800255.1 uncultured Erysipelotrichaceae bacterium
TGGTCACACAGTGTGTGACTTTTTCACCAGAGCCCTTTCACAATGCTTGACTCAGTGAGGCAACAATTGAGTTGGACACACTATTCGTTTTAGATGAAAAGACTTATCTTTTCACTTATACTTTCTCTAGTCTTGGAGGAAGAAAGATGAACTACAATTGGGATTTGAAAAATATCTACAAAACAGAAGAAGACTTTGAAAAGGATTTGAAGTTCCTTGATGAGAAAGTCCTCCCTCTTATTTCCAGTGTCGAAGGAAAACTTAATACTGAAGAAGGCATGGTCACATACTGCAAATGCCAGCTTGATTTAGAGAAGTATCTCCAGCCCGTCTATATGTACGCTGCATGCGCAAGCGACTTAGACAAAAGGGATCTTGAAGCGAATAAACGCTTAGGAAGAGTGATGATCCTCTTCCAGAAGATCGGCAATGTCTCTGCATATGCCGAACCAGAGCTTCTTAAGATCGGCGAAGAGAAAGTCATGAAGTTCTTTGAGGAACATAAGAAATTCCAAGGCCTTGATTTTGGCATGAAAAAGCTCTTCCACGCCCAAAAGTTCGTCCTTGATGGCAAAACCGAAAGCATCCTCTCAAATTACAACGTCCTTCTTAGAGGACCAAGGTCTTTATATTCGACCTTAAGCACCGCGGATAGGATCAACGCCAAAGCAAAACTCGATAACGGTGAAGAAGTGGAAGTGAATACCTCTAACGGGACGGGTTTAATGGCTTCTTCCCACTCTAGCGAAGAAAGACAAAGGATCTTCGAGGCTTTATATAAGAACTTCGATGAGCATAAGAACACCTACGCGGAGATCTATAACGAGCTTCTCCAGGGTGAATACGCCGAAGTGAAAGCAAGAGGATATTCTTCCATCCTTGCGTCACATCTATACCATAACAACATCCCTGAATCCGTCTTCCATAACCTCATTGAGGTTGCCTCCACAAGAAACGAGGATGTGAAGAGGTATAACGCTCTCAGAAAGAAATACTTAGGCTTAGAGAAATATCACACCTATGATCGTTTCCTTTATCAGAAGAAAGCCAAAGAAGCCACGAAAGAAGGCTATGTTGATGTCAATATCAAACCGGCTAAGAGAGGTGGGGCTTATTCCACAGGAGGAAGCAACATCCACCCATTCATTCTTCTTAACTTCGATGGCAGGTTAGACGATGTCTTCACCCTTGCCCATGAATCCGGACACAGTGTTCATACCCTCTATAGCGAAGAAGCAGAGCCTTTAGGCAAGCAAGATTACACCATCTTCGTCGCTGAGATCGCAAGCACCTTCAATGAGCATAACCTCCTTGATTATTTCCTTAAGAGCGATTCCCTCTCTAAAGGAGACAAAATCTCCCTCCTTCAGAAATCGATCGATGAGATCATGTCGACCTTCTACCGTCAGAGCTTATTCGCCCATTACGAATACCTCATCTCCAAGATGGTCGAAAACGATGAGCCTCTTGATTACAAGGTCCTTAGCGACACGATGACCAAACTCTACAAAGAGTATTACGACATCGATATCGAAGAAGAGAAGGTCAAGCCTCTTGTCTGGGCTTATATCCCTCATCTCTTCAATTCCCCATTCTACGTCTATCAATATGCGACGAGCTTCACTGCCTCCCTTCTCATCTATGAGAGGATCAAAGGTGGCGAAGCAGGGGCCTTCGATAAATATATCGATATGCTTAAGACGGGAGGAAGCGCCTATCCTCTTGATGAGGTCAAAGCCGCAGGCGTTGACTTCACCGACAAAGAGACTTTCTTAGCCGTTCCTAATCGTCTTAAAGTCCTTGTCGATGAGCTTGAAGCCCTTCTCAAAGAATAGTCACAAAGCAATTAGAAGCCTTCCAAGGAAAGGGGGCTTCTTTTTTATTGTTAAAGGAGTGCGTTTTTACTATAATTAGGCACGCTCTAGTAATAGAGGATAAGGTCCATTAGCGCAGTGGTTAGAGCGAACGACTTATAATCGTTAGGTCGGTGGTTCAAACCCACCATGGACCACCAACAATGCGGAGGCGTACCCAAGCGGTTGAAGGGGTCGGTCTTGAAAACCGATAGTGGGGGCAACTCCAGCAAGAGTTCGAATCTCTTCGCCTCCGCCATTAACATTAAAAGTGCCTGCAAAAAGGCACTTTTTATTTCGAATTTGCGATGCCAAATTGGCACCGCAAAATATAGCAGCATGGTTGCCGGTCCCCTTTTCGAATGGTAGACGAGGAATTATTAAATACTCCTGTGGTTCCCAAATGTCACCTCAACACAATGTTGCGGTCGCAAAATGCGACCTCAAATCCTCTTTTAGATTTATAAAACAAGTTTTATAATCTTTCAGGTTTCCTTAAAGGAGTGTTCCAAATGAAAAAGTATCTTAAAAGCTCAGGCATCATCCCTTGGCTACTCGTCACACTCTCTCTTTTTCTCATGTTATTTACACGTGCTGTCCAAAGCATCGAAACTGGGGAAGGCGGCGATGTTGACCATTTCTATGGGCTTGATGTCCTCTTTAAATCTGCTTCATCGTCTTATTCTTATGTGTTAGGTAGGTCTTTCGTCCGTATTAGTGAGCCTAGCGCAGCGGCTATCACTTCCTTCATCTTCCTAACTCTCGCCTCCATCACCCTCTTGCTTGGCGCCCTCATCCCTTTACTCAAAGACGATGAGCCTTTGATCCGCTTCTCTGGTTTTTTGAACGTCATCTCGATGGCCTTTATCTTAGCGGCTGCCATCGCTATCTTCTTCGTCCCAGTCGATTGGTCCTATTTCAATACTGATGACTGGAGTGAAAAAACCATCTTCATTCTAGATGGGGGATACATCTTCGTGTGCATATTGTCTTTCGTTTCATCCTTCCTTTGCCTCCCATCAATCTTTGCCTGTTTAAAAAAGCCAAAGGCAGAACAAATCGAGGCACAAGAGTAAAGCGGTCCAAGACACCGCTTTTTTTGATGAACACCCGGGGCATCTGGTTTTAGGAAGATGAAAACACCAAATAAGTTATTTAGGTTAATCAACGGCTATTTT
>CADCDV010000143.1 GCA_902800255.1 uncultured Erysipelotrichaceae bacterium
TCTTCGCGGTAGGGGAGAATAAGCGGTTTTTGCAGGGCTTTTTGAAGTGATTTTGCCTGAATTCAACCCTTTCGACAAAAGTTAAGATAAATTGGGCGGAAAAGCTAAAAATCACGGCAAAACTCGTTTACTTTCATCCTCGCATAAATCGATATATCGATAATTCTAATTTCGTTGTTCTATCAATATTTTTGTAGCGATATAATTAAGTGCATTTCTTTTAGGTACTAAAAGGCAATGTTGATAATTTGGAGGCGCCCTTAAGGCGATACGCAAACATGAAAATCCGTCTTGAAGTCATCAAAGACGTCCGAGAGATTTGTCAACAGCACAAAGACGAACCTTCTCCGTTGATTGTCATTCTGGAAGAAGTCCAGAAGAAGTATGGCTACGTTCCTGTTGAGCTACAGGAAGTCATCTCTGAAGAAACCGGAGTCCCAGCTGCCGAGATCTACGGCGTTGTGACCTTCTACTCTTTCTTCTCTCTTACCCCAAAAGGAAAATACGTCATCCACGTCTGCTTAGGCACTGCTTGCTACGTCAAGAACGCTCAGGCTGTCTTGGATAAGCTCTGCACCATTCTTGGAATCAAACCTGGCGAGACCACCGAAGATGGACTCTTCACCATCGAGGCCGTCCGTTGCATGGGTGCTTGCGCTCTTGCACCAGCCGTGTCCGTGAATGGCAAGGTCTTCCCACGTGTTCAGGCCACTCAAGTGGACAAGATCATCAAAGAGTTCCGTGATCAGGAGGGTAAATAACAATGGAAAAAATCCTTAACCCAGAAGCTTTAGATCAAAAAATCGCTGAATGTACTGAGAAGCTTAATGACAAGCTCTCCGGCAAAGGTGGCAAGCGTGCCATCCTCGTTTGTGGCGGCACTGGCTGCTTAGCAAACGATTCTCAGCCAATCTTCGACAAGATCGCCGAAGAACTCAAAACCCGTCATTTAGGTGACAAAGTCTCTGTTACCCGCGTCGGCTGCTTTGGTATGTGCTCCCAAGGCCCGTTCGTGAAAATCCTTCCAGAAGACACCCTTTACTGCAAAGTCAAACCAACCGATGTCGAAAAGATCATGACCGAAAGCATCGAAGGTGGAAAGATCATCGAGGAACTCCTCTATGTTGATCCAGTCACCGGCAAGAAGATCGTTCACCAGTCCGACATCCCATTCTATAAGAAACAACAGAAAGTCGCCCTCCACGGCGTCTCGACCGTCGACCCACTCGAAATCGAAGATGCTCTTGGCTGCGACGGTTTCAAGGCCTTACGCAAAGTCCTTACTTCCATGAAACCTCAGGAAGTCATCGACGAGGTCCTCAAGTCCGGTCTCCGTGGTCGTGGCGGTGGAGGATTCCCAACCGGCCGCAAATGGCAGTTTGCCGCTAACGTCAACGCACCTCAGAAATACATTGTTTGCAACGGTGACGAAGGCGACCCAGGAGCCTTCATGGATGAGTCCATGCTCGAAGGCAACCCATATGCCGTCGTCGAAGGCATGGAAATCGCCGGTTACGCTTTCGGCGCAACCGAAGGTTACTTCTACGTCCGTGCCGAATACCCAGTCGCCGTCGCTCGTTTAAAGAACGCCATCGCTGAGATGCGCAAAGCCGGCTTAATCGGCAAGAACATCCTCGGAACCGGATGGAACTTCGATGTCCATCTCCGTGAGGGTGCTGGCGCATTCGTCTGCGGCGAAGAAACCGCTCTTCTTAACTCCATCGAGGGAAAACGTGGTATGCCACGTCCTCGTCCACCGTATCCAGCCATCAAAGGTCTCTGGGGATGCCCAACCTGCGTCAACAACGTTGAGACCCTTGCTCAGATCGGATACATCATCCGCGTTGGCGGCGAAGAATTCGCCAAAGTCGGAACCGAAGGCTCCAAAGGAACCAAGGTTTTCGCTCTTGGCGGCAAAGTCAACAACGTCGGTCTTGTCGAGGTTCCAATGGGAACCACTCTCCGTACCCTTATCTATGATATCGGTGGCGGCGTTCCAAACGGCAAGAAGTTCAAAGCCATCCAGACCGGTGGTCCTTCCGGCGGATGCTTAACCGAAAAAGACCTCGATACCCCAATCGATTACGATACCTTAGTCGCCCGTGGCTCCATGATGGGTTCCGGCGGCGCCATCGTCATGGACGAAGACAACTGTATGGTCGAC
>CADCDV010000144.1 GCA_902800255.1 uncultured Erysipelotrichaceae bacterium
GAAAAGAACCCCATCTTGGGAGAATGAGTCCCCATGGAAGGAACCAAAGACCGGTGAGATGGAGTCACTAGATAATAAGGAAATCAGAAAAGAAAGAGAGAGGGCGATAAGGACCTCGATCAAGGTCCGAATTATTAATCTTTTTCTTTCTAGAAACACTGGCACATTCTAGTACAAAAAAGGCCCCCATGCAAAAGAAGGAGGTCTTTTTTGAAAAGGAGATGCGTATATTATTCTTCGATAGATGCTTCTGGAAGGGACTCTTCTTGCTGCTGCTTCTTCGTCTCCTCGACGTGTTTGGCTGCTTTTGGCTCATCAATCTTCGCGACCGAAACCTTATAAGAGATGCCGATCGGAATAGCGGCAACGGTGAGCAAAGCAAAGCCGAGGGCTAAACCCTTAAGGAAGCCGCGTCTCATGTAGTAGCCTTTTTTGTGGCCGGTTTTTTCGAGTTTGTCTTTCACTTTGACTCTCCTTTCTTCTTGATGGCCCTAAGAAGGGCGCTGGTTGAGCGATGGTTTTCACCAAGCTCTTTATCAGAAGCGCGGATGGCGCGCTTCGTGAGATTTTCGTATGGTGCTTCTTCGTCTAAGCTTGGAAGAAGAGCGTGTCTGTCTCCTTCGATGACGGTCAGTTCCCGGAAGCGGTTCTTGACGAGCCTATCCTCTAAGGAATGGAAGCTGATGATGGCGATGACTCCTCCGGGTTTGAGGATCTTGTCGAAGTCCTCTAGGAGGGTCTTGAGGTTATCGAGCTCATGGTTTGTCTCGATGCGAAGGGCTTGGAAGATCTGCTTTGCAGGGTGCCCTTTCTTGGCCAGAACCTTAGCTGGCTTGGCGCTTTTGATGATGTCGACGAGCTCGAAGGTGGTTTCGATTTCCTTCTTTGCCCTATATTCCACGATTCGCTTGGCGACTCGATAGGAATCCTGATCTTCGCCATATTCGCGGAAGATTCTTGTTAAGTCTTCAAGCGAATAAGTGTTCACGATGCTTTTGGCGGATAATGGCGCATCGAGGTCCATTCTCATGTCGAGCTCGCTATCGAAACGGTAGCTGAATCCTCTTTCGCCTTCGTCAAACTGCGGGGATGAGACGCCAAGGTCAGCGGTGATGCCGTCGACTTCAGTTACTCCGAGTTTCTTTAGCTCTTCGACGAAATAAGCGAAGTTGCTATTGATGATGGTGAAGTTTTTCCCGACCGACTCTAATCTTTTTGTGCTCTTCTCAATGGCCTCTTTATCCATATCGAAGGAGTAAAGATGACCGTTTTTGAGGAGTTTGAGGATGGCACTAGAGGTTCCACCTCTTCCAAGAGTTAAGTCGACATATATGCCATTCTCCTTCGGTTCAAGAAGAGAGATGGTCTCATCAAGAAGGACGCTGTAATGCTCGTTTTCCATAGCACTACTTCCCTTCACGATCAGCGATGCTCTGCGCGAGTTCGTCGAATCTCACTTCAGCGTCTTTCATGACTTTGTCGTGAGTCTCTTTGGCAAAGATCTCAAAATGGTCGATGACGCCGATGACGACGACTTCGCCTTCGAGGCTTGGGAGAGAGATTCTGCCATGGCTATCGACATCAAGGACATTGGTCGATGCGGAGACTTCTCTCACATAAGCACGAACTTCGCGGTCGAGATAGGAACGTTTCTGGAGATCTTCAAGGAAGGCATCGAAGCCCTTTTCCTCAAAGATGGCAATGGCGCCTTCGTGACCTTTAACTGCGTAAAATCTTGCCGGTAATTCGCCAACAAGTTTCGAAGGAAGTTGAAGACGATGTTTGTCGTCTAAAACACGGTTGTAGGTTCCGAAGTACTTTCCCACTTTTTCCCACCTTTGGTTATATTTAACAATATGCCTGCCTTTTCTGCAAACATTTTTCGCAAAAAATCTTGTGGGAAAATGAAAAAACCGCCGCAGAGCAGCGGTTTATGTGTGCACGATACACTAGTCCTCGTCGAGGCCTTTGATCTTGATTCCGCCTTTGGAACCTTCTTTGGCTTTCTCTTCGTCGCTAAGGATCCTCACCCCTCCGACTTCATCTTTGAGGGTGCTCTCACCCTTTCTGATGAGCCTTAATGGAAGCGAAGATTTGACGATGTCGAGCGCCAAAGCGTCAAGGTCAAAGGA
>CADCDV010000145.1 GCA_902800255.1 uncultured Erysipelotrichaceae bacterium
CTTCACCGTCGAGAAGAAGATGAAGCAGGTCAAAGCCCAGTACATCGAGGCCCACGACCGTCAAGAAGTCATCGACGAATAGTTCCAAAAGAACAAATAGGACCGCCCAAAAAGCGGTCCTTTTTTTTCTTCGTCTTCTTTCATTTGTAACGTTAATGCGTTACCCTAATAACATTGAAAGCCCTTTGAAAGGACATAATTATGAAGAAAAACATTATTTTGCTTGCCTCATCGCTCTTTATCTTGACTGCGTGCGGTAACGGAAGTGGCTCCTCAGCCACCTCAGGAGAAGGCGCCTCTTCGAAAGCGGCCGGAAACGGCATCGCCTTAAAGAAGAACCATGAAGGCGCTGAAGTCTCGATTCTCCACCCAGAGATCCAGCGTTATTGCGACGATATGTACGCCGCCGCTGAAGAACAAGGAATAACAGGGGATGAGCTCTACAAGATCCGCCCAACCGACAAGAAAAAAGAAGGCTACCTTTGCCCAGATGTCTTCGCAACCGCCTACCAAGGCAAGGACGATGGCAACGACAGAGACAACTTCCAGCCAATCGAACTTGAATGGGAAGCCCCAGGATATGAAGGCGAATACGTTCTCAAATATTCGACCAAAGAAAGCTTAGAAGATGCCAAAACAAAGACCGTGACTGAGGATAATACCACCCTCATCAACCTCCTTTGCGACACCACCTATTACTGGAGAGTCGAATCTGCTGATGGTAGCAAGTTCTCCGAAACCGGAAGTTTCCACACCAAAGGCTCATTCCGTGATATCAGCTGTGGCCCAGCCTATAACGTCCGTGATTTCGGTGGCAAGATGACCGAAAGCGGCCGTAAAGTCAAACAGGGCCTTGTCTACCGTGGAGGCGAACTCACCAAGACTGCCTTCGATGGCACGATCCCACACGTCCAGAAACATATCATCACCTGTGACGAAGAAACCGTCGCCGTTCTCCATGACGAACTCAATATCCGTACAGAAGTCGATCTTCGTAGCCCTGGCCCGGAGACCAACAACCAAAGCAAATCCGATTTAGGCGATGATGTCGCCTTCATCCAGGATGCGACCGGTTCTGGCTATGCCACCATGTGGAACCAGAGCAATGCCAGTACCTTAGCCATCTACAAAGACGTCTTCAAGAAGATCGGCGCTGCCACACCAGATAACGCCGTCTACTTCCATTGCTGGGGCGGTGCTGATAGAACTGGCACGATCGCCTTCCTTCTTGATGGACTTCTCGGTGTTTCCTACCTTGAAGCCTGCATGGATTATGAGTTCACCTCATTCGACACCATCCATACGAGAATCCGTCAGGAAGCCTGGAGAGACAATTCCGGAACCTATGATTTCACCTCTCTCACTAACGGCATGATGAGTTCAACCTACTATGCCGAAGACAAGACCTTCAGTGAGGTTGTCGAAGCTTGGATGAAAGGCAAAGTCGGTTTGACTGATGAAGAGATCACAAGCATCAAGGAAAACCTTCTCGAGCCTGCCGCCTAATCAAAATCCATAACAAAACGTGGCTATTCTAAAAGGATGGCCACTTTTTATTTCCCATCGTTTGTAAATATGATTGTGAGAACGAATATCAAATGATATTCTAATTAGGCTTACAAATCCGAGATTAGGGATAAGCCCTAAATGAAAGGAAAACAAAAATGAAGAAAAACCTTATTTTGCTTGCCTCAGCCATGCTCGTTTTGACTGCCTGTGGCAATCAGACATCTGGCAATTCTGGCGAAGGCGCCCAAAGCGGTGAGCCAGGAACCAGTGAAGTCATCACTCCTACCAAAGACGGCGCGATCACTTTGACCGCCAACAAAGATGGCGAAGAAGTCACCATCATCGAAGAACAGGTCCAGGCCTATGTCGACGCTATGTACGCCGCCGATGAAGAAGCCGCTCCAACAGAAGATGAGAAGTACGAACTCCGCCAAGTCAGCAAAGCCGATTACCCAGATACCTATCTTGGTAAAGGCGTCGATGCCAAAACCTACCGCGACACCGGCAACAAGGATAAGGACAACTTCGAGAAGTTCAACCTTACCTGGGATGCCCTTGATGGTGCCTCCGGTTACAAAGTCTACCTTGATACCGACCAAAGATTTCTCCGAAGGCGCTACCACCTTTGAAGTCACCGAACCAAAAGTCGAGATGAACAACCTCTTCTGCGACAGCACTTACTTCTGGAAAGTCGAGACCGCTGACGGTGCCCATGACTCCGCCATCGGTTCCTTCAAGACCAAAGGACACTTCCGTAACGTCAATGCCGCTCCTGCCTATAACGTCCGTGACATCGGTGGCAAACACACCCGTGACGGAAAGAGAATCAAACAGGGTCTCATCTACCGCGGTTCCGAGCTTGTTGATGCCCAAATCAATAGCACCCTCAACCATGGTGTTACCCTCAATGACGAAAACAAAGCCATCTTCAGAGATGAGCTCCACATCGGCTTCGAATTCGACCTTCGTAAGGCTGACGCCATCGGAAGCCAGGTCGGTTCCTCTCTTGGCGAAGACGTCGAGTACGAGCGTTTAGCCCTTGGTTCCTTCGCTGATCTTTGGAACAACATTAGTGCCGCTGACCTTAAGAGATCCGTCGAGATCTTCAAGAACGCTACCCCAGATAAGGCTGTTTACTGCCACTGCTGGGGCGGTGCCGATAGAACCGGAACCCTCATCTTCATCCTTGAGGCCACCCTTGGCATCAGCATGCTTGAGGCCTGCATGGACTACGAGTTCACTTCCTTCGATAACGGCGCCCACGAGAGATATCGTGACAGAGCCGTCCAGAACTACGACTTCCCAAAATTCATCAAAGCCGTCTTCAACTGCCAGGAATATGCTGAAGGCAAACCTCTCAAGGACATCTGCGAAGAGTGGATGCTTGACCGTGGTGTCGAACAAGAAGACATCGACGCGTTGAGAGAGAACCTCCTCGAACCAATCCCAGGCTACGTCGCCGAATAAAAATAGACGAACCCAAGACGCGATCCCTTCTCCTTAAGGGTCGCGTCTTTTTTCTTCTCTCCAATATGGAGTTTTGATATCAAACCATTCAAAATAATATCCGGAGGCAACACATATGAAAGAAATCAAATGCCCGAAGTGTGGTACGGTCTTTACCATCGATGAAGGATCGTATAACGAGATACTTGAACAGGTGAGAAAGAACCACCTCGACGAAGAATTAGAAAAGACCAAGAAAGCGGTGGAAGAGAAGTACATCGCCATTTTGGAAAGCGAAAAGACGAAGCTCCTTTCCGAAACCAAAGACAAAGAGAAAGCCAAAGACGACAAGATCAACGAACTCCTCCATAAAGTAGAGTTGCTCGAGAAATCAAGCCAAGACGAAGT
>CADCDV010000146.1 GCA_902800255.1 uncultured Erysipelotrichaceae bacterium
TGCTGCCTGTAGATTTTTTCATTTTTGTGACCCTCCTTTCGTGGTCTTTTGAGGGCATTATAGAAATGAGTTTCAGTATTTCAACAATTAATTGCATTTTTTGCTAATTATTTTTAAAAGAGAAAATAATCATTTCCTTTTTTCCTTTTTTGAGTAATATAGGGCTAATCCCTTAGGGATTGGAGGTTTTTTGTATTATGAGCGCACGCGTAACTAGAAAAGCATTATTATTACTGGCAACCAGCCTTCTTTTAGCTGGATGCGTCGATAATCCTGGCGATAACTCTGAAAATGAGACTTCAGGAAACGCTTCCGACACTTCAATTGTCGACAACAGCCAGACCTCTGATGATTCATATACCTCCTCTTTAGAGTCTTCCAGCAAGAGCTCGGTCGATTACACCCAAGGTTGGGACCCAAGAATCGACGCCGAGATCAGAAGGAGCCTTGGAGGCAATGGCCTTCCATACTTCGATTTGTCTGGCGAGATCACCATCGTCCACGTCGAGAAAGACGCGACCACCAACGCACATATGTTAATGACTAGCACATGCGCGTATGATCAGCATCTTGTCTATAGAGCAAAAACTCAGTTTGAGTTAGCCGGTTGGGTCGTTTCCTATAACAATGCCGCTCTTCCAAAGGATATGAGGCTTGATGCCGTTAGAAACGATCTTGGAATCACCTTCCAGATGACTGGCAAGCTCAACACCCGTGACAACAGCTATTACCCATATATCCAGGTTTACTTCACCGAGCAGTTCAATGAGCCTGTCAAAGGCACCAACTGGTCGCAGAATACCTTGGATATCCTTGAGGAGATCGGTGTTGTTGCACCTCATATGCTTCCATATTGCTATCTTGGCGCCTATAACGATATCGCGACCAAGGTCAATGCCCGTAGATGCACCATCAAAGGCGGCGATTGGATCAACTATGAGAAGAACATCCTTGCCCTTGCAAGAAAAGCCTACTCAACCAGCAAGAACTGGCTTGAGACCGATGGCAGCGTGACTGGATCTGGCCACTATAGATCCCAGACATACACCTTCGAGAAGACCTTCTCCGATGGTTATAAGATCAGCGCTAAGCTCTATGGCGATGCCGCTGATGGTAGCTTCTCCAACGTCAACGTCGACGATGTCGTCGCTTACCTCGAGGTTACTTGCACCCCAAAGAAATAATTGAGTGAAAACGAAGGCTCACAGAAATGTGGGCCTTTTTCTTTTCCAAAAATCAGCGGCAAAACCACTCAAATTTCAAAATCATCAGCAAATCCATGATTTTATATTGAGCAAACAAAAAAGGCCGCCGAAGCGACCTTAATTGTTGTTTTTGGGATTAGCCAAGATTGGTGCCAACCGTGTACTCTGGCTTTTTCTTCTTTTTGGCTTCGCCTTTTCTCACAAAGACGTCAGCAAGGAAGAGGGCCAAGGTAGCGATGAGGAACCAAAGGCTAGTAGAGCGGTAGCTGGTGTACTGAAGCTCTTGGGAAAGAGCAGCGTAGTTAGGCTCGTTGACGGTAACGTCCTCACGGTTCGAGGCAAGCTCATAGAGGAGTTCGCCATCGGAAGCGTCAAAGACGTTGTATTCGCTCGAGTAGTCGAAGAAGAGGTTGTAGTCGCCTTCTCCAAGAGGAACCATCATCACTTCGCCATTGGTCATGGTGATGTGGTGCTTGTAGTTGATGTGGACACTATAGGTGCCGATATCCGCAGTTGGGACATTGCCGCTATACTGCGTTCCATCGAAGAAGAGCTGCGACTCGATCTTATCGCCTTTTGGACCGGTGAGAGTCACCTTAACCTCAGCGTTCGTATCCGGATCGGCCGCATAGATGTGGATGTCCGAAGTGACGCCTCTAGTTTCATAGGTGAACTGGATCTGGTCATGGGAAGCGAACTCAGGGAGAAGGTTGTTCCAAGCATTCTGGAAGATCTTCTTGCCTTCGGCGCTGTTCCTGAACTGATAGGTCCATGGGCTGAAGTTGGAGGTGAATGAGGAGACGGTGCCTCTTCCGAAACGCCAATAGGCGAATAAAGGAAGGGTCATGTTCGCGCTGCCTGACTAAGGAATGGTGAGGACGGTCTTAGCATCTGGTTTTCTATAGCAGACATAGGAACCGTTGATGCTTCCGAGGGCATTGGTGTTGACGCCCGCTAAGATTGGGTCATCGGCATTTCCAACGCCAACAGGGAGAACCTTATTATCGATGAGGCTGCTTAAGGAACGGATGCCGACGGCTTCGATCATGGTGTCGACGAGCTGGTTGGTGTTGTCGCAATAGAAGTAAGCGCCAAAACCATGTTCGGCAAGGTTATTTAGAAGCGCTTCGCCGCTTGGGTTAAGAATGTTGATGAAGGAGCAGGAGATACCAGCTGAAGCCATCTTCTCAACCTGTTCGACGAGTTCGCGCTCAGTTTCGAATGGTTCACCATCGGAGAGGGTGATGACGTATTTGTATTCGAAGGTGCTGTTCGAGAGTAACTCGAAGCTCTTCTGAAGGCCGGCATTCATTTGGGTGCCGCCCTCAGGCTGCATCCTAGAAATGGCGGCTTTGATTGATTCGGCGTTCCTTCTCGCGGAGGAGAGAGGAGCGACGACCTTTGCGCTGTCAGAGAAGGAGACAACACCAAGGAAGTCTTTGTCGTTAAGGATATCGACACAGGCTTTTGCGCCGTTTCTGGCTTGTTCGATCGATGGGCCGGACATGGAACCGGAGACGTCAACATTAAGGACGACGGCCTTTTCGCTAGAACCTTCAACCTGGACTGGAAGCATGTCGGAGTATTGAGTCAATGCATCGGTTTCTTCGTTATCAAGGTTAAGCTCACCAAAGTTTTGGAGAGTTTTGCCATAAGAAGCGACGCAGGTGAAGATGTTGGCGACGAATTGGTCGTAGTGAGGGATCTCTTTGACTTTCACATCGTAAAGGATGTATTCGTCGAAGGAGAGAAGGTAATCAAGATCGACCTTGAGGGAGTTATCTTTGTACCAATATTCGGTGACATCGGTGTTTTCGGTGAAACAACCAAGGTCATTGATGAAGATATTTCTGACATTGGTGGACTGATCGCCTTTAAGGATAAGGACTTTGAACTCATCTGTGACTTTCTGAGTGAAACTGCAGGTGTAGTTCTCGGCGTAGGCGGCTTCAAGAGCGGTCTTTCCAGTACCTGGCTCGACGGTCACCTTGTAATCGAAGGTGCCGACTTCGTCGGTTGGGAGAAGGAATTCCGCTTCATTGAGGCCACGGCTGATTGGGAGCTGGATGGAATCGATGACCATGCCGTTTTTCCAAAGGTTGACGGTGGAGTCTTCTTCTTTCCAGCTACGGATCGAGGCCTTGACGGTCTGAGTCCTGTTAAGGAAGACAGTGTCGACGAATTCGACATTGGTGATGGCGATTTCGTTCTTGGCTTTTTCGCCATGGCGGGTGTAGATGCACTCGATGTTGACCTCGTTGTGACGGAGATCTTCAAGAGCAAGGGTGGCGCTGCCATCGGTCTCAATACCATCGGAGATGATGATGAGCCTACGGACGGTGTTTTCGCTATATAAGGTATTCGCGAATCTAAGAGCCTTCTCGATGTTGGTCGAGTTTCTCTTGAAGTTACTATCATCGAAGACCTTTTTGATAGCGTTGTCATAACGTCCGCCGAAGTCGATGACCTTTTCAGGGGACTCGGCATAGGCAACGAGGCAGGCTTTGGTGGTGTTATTGACCTTTTCGTAGATGTTTTTGACGACGGCATC
>CADCDV010000147.1 GCA_902800255.1 uncultured Erysipelotrichaceae bacterium
AAGAACCAGATCGGCAGCTCCGCGATGCCATACAAACGCAACCCAATGAGAAGCGAAAGAATCTCTTCCCTTGCGAGATACGTCATCGTTGACTCCATCAACCCAGGTCTTACCGCTGGCACCCAATGGTTTGAAAGAACCCTTGATGACAGCGCCAATAAGCGTGTCTCCGTCGCTGAGGCTTTCTTAGCGGTGGACGCTATCCTCAACATCTACATCAACATCTCATCGAACCTCGTCGTCTATGAGAACGTCATCCGTCGCCGTGTCATGGAAAAACTTCCATTCATGGCCACCGAGAACATCATGATGGAAGCCGTCAAACGCGGTGGCAACCGTCAAGAGCTCCACGAAGCGATCCGCGTCCATTCGCAAGCGGCCGCCTACGAAGTCAAGATGAATGGCAAACCAAATGACCTCATCGATCGACTCGTCGCCGACCCGCTCTTCAACCTCAAGAAAGAAGACATCGAAAAAGAGCTCGATCCTGCCAAATACACCGGCAGAGCCTCATCCCAAGTTGTTGAATTCATCACTGAATTCGTCGATCCGCTTCTTAAGAAATACCAAGGTGAGGAAATCACCGCTACTTTAAAAGTTTAATAGGAGAAAAAACAATGAAAGAATTCGAACTCAAATACGGTTGCAACCCAAATCAAAAGCCATCGAAGATCTATATGGCGAATGGCGAAGATCTCCCAATCGAGATCCTCAATGGCCGCCCAGGCTACATCAACTTCCTTGATGCCTTTAACTCATACCAGCTCGTCAAAGAGCTCAAAGAAGCCCTTGGATTCGTCGCCTGCGCTTCCTTCAAGCATGTCTCCCCAACAAGTGCCGCCATCGGCCTCCCTCTTGATGAGAAACTCAAGAAGGCCTGCTTCGTCGATGACGTCAAAGGTTTAGACGAATCGCCTGTTGCCTGCGCTTACGCCAGAGCCAGAGGCACCGACAGAATGTGCTCCTTCGGCGATTGGGTCGCCTTCAGCGACGAAGTTGACCTCACGACCGCTTTGATGGTCAAACGCGAAGTCAGCGATGGCATTATCGCCCCAAGCTACTCACCAGAGGCCCTCGAAGTCCTCAAAGCCAAGAGAAATGGCACCTATAACGTCGTTAAGATTGACCCTAACTACGTTCCAGAAGAAAGAGAAACCAAGCAAGTCTATGGAATCACCTTCGAGCAGGGCAGAAACAACTTCAAGATCAACCGCGAGCTCCTTTCTAACATCGTCACCAAGAACAAAAACCTCCCAGAAAGCGCCGTTCAGGATCTCATCATCGCTTTAATCACCCTTAAATACACCCAGTCCAATTCCGTCTGCTACGCCTACAAAGGCCAGGCTATCGGCGTTGGTGCTGGTCAGCAGTCAAGAATTCACTGCACCCGCTTAGCCGGAACCAAGGCTGACACCTTCTTCCTCCGTCAGCATGACAAGGTCCTTAACCTCCCGTTCCTCCCAACCATCAAACGTCCAGACAGAGATAACGTCATCGATGGCTACATCAACCAGAACGAAGAGGATGTCTGCGCTGATGGCATTTGGCAGAAATACTTCACCAAACAGCCAGAAAGATTCACCCGTGAGGAGCAGAAAGCCTATCTTTCTACCATCACCGGCGTCTCTTTAGGCAGTGACGCTTTCTTCCCATTCTTCGACAATATCGAAAGAGCCAAGCGCTCTGGCGTCTGCTACATCGCTGAACCTGGCGGATCCGTGAGAGATGACCTCGTCATCGAATGCGCTGACAAATACGATATGGTCATGGCCTTCACCGGCATGCGTTTATTCCATCACTAGTACCAATGAAAGTCTTAGTCGTCGGAAGCGGTGGCAGAGAACACGCCATCATCAAGAAAATCAAAGAAAACAAAAACGTCGTAACCATTTATGCCTACCCAGGAAATGGTGGTATGAAGGATGACGCGGTTTTGGTTAACGGCTCGGCAACCGATATCGAAGGAGTCGTCTCTTTCGCAAAGGCAAATAAGGTCGACTATGTCGTCGTCACCCCAGATGACCCCCTTGTCTTAGGCATGGTCGATGCG
>CADCDV010000148.1 GCA_902800255.1 uncultured Erysipelotrichaceae bacterium
CCATAACGCTTTCCTTTTTAACAAAAAACATTCTACAACCATAGAAAAAGTTATCTACCCTGAAAGCGCTAACAAAAGGAAACACTTTTTAAAAATTTTTCGGAAAATTTCTTTTATTCCTTATATATGTGTAGTGGGGAGGGAATTACTCTCCTCTAGGTCTCATTGGCATGGGGCCGTTGTTATCCTTTGGTCTCCCTTCTCTCAAAATATCTTTTGCTGATCTCTTGGTAGAGGGAAGGGAGGCCTACAAAAAAAGCCGACCATTTCTGATCGGCTAATCTTATCGAAGAATCAATAGTAGTAGTTTTCGAAGCTGTCGTGGTAGATAGTCAATTCGACGTATCCATCATAATTTCCCTTGTCGTCATAGGCGACTTCGGCTGAAACGTAGGCTTCATCAACCTCATAAGTGTATGGGTCGGTGACTTCCATGATGTAGCCTGACCCTCCGTAAGTATTTGCGGAGTAGCCATTTTTGGCAAGCTGGCCGTTGATGTAAGTGACAGCGGCAATGGCCTCGGCTTCAGTGGCAAAATAGAGTCTGATGACGCCATAGAATTCGAAGTCATACATGCCTTGATAGTAGGCATTTGCGTCAGCGGTCAAATCTTGAACGTTGGCTCCAGTGCAGTTTTCTAACTCAATGTCTGGCCAGTAATGGGTGACACCATCGTTGAGGGTGTGGCTTCCAAGAAGCGTATTGAGTTCAGCGACGGTCATCTTAATGACTTCCTGCTTTGGATAGGCCATGATGACGAATTCCCCGTTTGGATAAAGGGTGGCTTTGGTAGCGTCATTCTCCCAGGCGAATAAGACGATTTCTTTGATAGCACCGACACTTCCGTTAGCAGGAACTAAGGTTTTCTCGTAAGCAAAGACGCCTTTTTGGGTGTCGGTGAGATCGTCGTTCGGGGTGAAGCCAGCGCCAGCAAGCTGAGTCTTGTAAGAGTTGGAAAGGTTGCCGCTTCCCAAATCTTGGAAGATGAACGTGCCATCTTCAAGAGCACTCACATTCACGGCGTAGGTGGCACCGGTTGGGAATGGGAGAGAGAAGTTCGCGTGGAGTTGAGCGAAATACTGAAGCTCATATGAGGTCCAAGCGGTTCTAGCGGAGATGCCTGGGTTAGTGATTAAGACTTCGAAATCGAGATCGGATGTTTTGCCGATATTGAAGATTTTGATTCCCTCTAACTTTGTGGCTTTGTATTTGGTATCGTTAGGTGCGCTTAGATCGAGAGCCATGTTGGTTAAGGCGCTGCCATCTTCGTTGACGTTGAAGGTGACTTTCTTTGAATCATAGACGCTAGCTAAGGAACCGCCACCTAAAATACCAAGCAAGGTGTTGCAGAAGGTTACATTATCAGTGCTGAAAGTGTGGGTTCTCGAAGATTCGGTGAAGGTGATTGTCTTAGCAGCCTCGCCCAAAGCGATTGTGGTGTACATGACATCGGAAACCTTCAGCACGTCTGCCAGTGGGACCGCCGAGCGCATCACCTCGACCGCGGTCTTTTCGTCTGGCCACAGCGATGCTCTATAATTCGGATCATAAGAGATCACCGCTCCGGAATCTTTCGCAATTCTTACCGCCTCGAGTGTCGCACTTTTAGCAGGTTCATCCGTCAGCGAAAGGGAGCCGAAGTGGAAGATCCTGCACATGGAGAGCATCTCGCGATCCAGTTCGTCGGAGCGGAGCATCGTGTCCGCGCCGGGCTTTCTGGCAAAAGAGAACGTCCGCTCCCCGTCCTGGTCGAGCCCGACAAATGCCAGCGTCGTAAACTGCTCCGGATCCCGGATCACCGCCCGGGTCCCGATGCCCTCTTTTTCCAGCGTCTCAAGAAGGAACCGGCCGTGCATGTCGTCGCCGACTTTCCCGATAAATGCCGTCTTATATCCGTAGTGGCTCACGGCGGTAAGAAGATTAGCCGGTGCCCCGCCCGGATTCTGCTCGAAAAGCTTCATTCCGTCCGCGCTTTTCCCCGACTCGGTAAAGTCGATCAGGAGCTCCCCAAGTG
>CADCDV010000149.1 GCA_902800255.1 uncultured Erysipelotrichaceae bacterium
AAAAGGCGCTGTAGCCACTTTTAAATAATGTAAAGCTTTGTTACACTTTATAAGAAATATCCGAAATATTTCATAAAACCTGGAACCTGAAATGTTAAATTCAATAGATTTTGCTGTTATCACTTATGACGCCAACTGGATCATTTCTTTGGTCATTGGCCTTCTCATCGCCGCCCTTGGTGATTTCTTGATGTTCAAATACGTGAGCCGTCACCCAATCTTCATCGGCTCAGTCATTCTCCTTGAAGCGGGGATCGTCGTCTCTTGCTCGGTCCCGAATTTCGACCTCGTCGGAATCGTCTCTGCTGCTTCATTGCTTCTCCTTGTTTCCGGCGCTGTCTTCATCAACGTGAACAACGTCCGTAACAACATGGTCAACGGCATCTTCAAGAAAGATTTCTTCAAGAAGAAAAAAGTCGAGCCAGAGATGGTTTTCGACCGTGATGATCTCTACAAAGCCATCTACAAAGCCGTCATCGATATGTCGATGATGAAACGTGGCTGCCTCATCACCTTCATGAAGAAGGACGATCTTCTTGATGAGAGCAAAATCCCAACCGTCGTCAAGCAGCGTGGCGTTGACGTCAATGCCCCAGTGACCTCGGAGCTCCTTGAGACCATCTTCTATGTCGGCACCCCTCTCCATGATGGCGCCGTCATCATCAAAAAAGACAAAATCGCCAGAGCCGCCGTGTTCTTCGTCGCAACCTCTAAGCCACTCACTGGCAAATATGGTTCCCGTCACCAGGCTGCCTTAGGCATTTCCGAGAACACCGATGCCGTCACCATCATCGTATCTGAGGAAACCGGCCGCATCGGCATCGCTTTCCAAGGCGATATCACCCCAGTCACCCCAGACACCTTCATGCGCGTCTTCGAAGAAGATATGGCCTATGTCTCCGTCGAAGAAGACGAACAAAAGTAACCTCATTTTTGAAGATATAAATCGATTTGTATGCTTTTGGTGTGCCTAGGCATTCCATTTGTTGGTACAATGAACGAGTCTATTAGTTAATAGACCTTAGAAAAACAATGCCATTCGAAGTCAAACTGACCATCTTCATCGTTGCCGCCATCTTCGCCTTAGGCGTTCTTGGCGTTTGGTTTTTCTATACCCCTCTCAAGAAGAAGAGGTTCCGTCATAACCCGAAAGAGGTCTTCTACAAGTACGTCAGGAAAGTCGCCGACGATGGTGACTATTACCTCGTCAACAATGTGGAGTTCGATATGGGTAATGGCGACGCCATAACCATCGATCACCTTTTAGGTGGAGACAAATTCCTCTATGTCATCATCGACCAGTATTTCGAAGGTGCCATCAGCGCCAAAGCAGAGGACTTCTATTGGGTCTATTACGTCAAAGACCATAAGACCACCCTCAAAAGGGAAATCCGTTCCCCAATCATGGAAACCAAGGAAGTCATACATCGCCTTAGCATGATAAGCGGACTCCCAATCAACTTCCTTGTGGGCATCGTCCTCATCAACAGCGACTGCTTCGTCAGCCGTTTCCAAAACGTCGAAGGCGAGGTTCAGCTTGTCTCGGCGAATAGATTAGGACCTCCATCGTGTCATTCATGAGATCCACGATCTCTCGGAGAAAACCAAAAATGGACAACCAGAATAAAGACGTTTTAGACATAAACGTCACCAAAGAAGCCCGCAAAAACTTTCCTTCCCTTCTTAAAAGAAGCGCCCCATTCTTAGGGCTTTTCTTCTTGATCGTCGTTTTGGTTTGGCTCATCGACTACGTGCTTTCCTATGTCGGAGCAGGGACCATCTTCATCACCGTTTTGATTGTGGGGGCTCTTATCGTCCCGTTCTATTTCGCCACCTTGATTAGCTCTTACCTTGAAGAGAATGGAAGATCGATCGGCGCGAAAGACTATTTCAGAACGGCTGGGATGTACTTCAGCCCAACCTTCTTTGGTTCTTTCAGAATCCTTAAGGCCGCTTTGATATCGCTTCTTGTCTCTATTGGCACATATCTTCTCTTCACCGTTGTCTATGGTTCTTTGTCTCTTACTTTTGACCCGCAATTTGCCGCGGATATTGATGCCTTGACCCCACTTGTCTATGGAGGGGACATCGAGGCTGCGAATAACCTTATCGCCAATTCTGAATCCATGCTCACTTATTCGAGATTCGCTGCCTTTGCGACGGATGCCGGATTCATCCTTCCGTTCTTTTATCTCATCTCAAGGTCGAGCATCACCGTCTTTATCCGTGACTTCTTGCCAACTCCTGGCTCAAGCGCCATCAACGCTTCATATAAGGAAGCTCTTAGAAATGGGGCAAGAGGATATGACGCCGACTACTTCAAAGCCACATGGTGGATCTATCTCTCCCTTCTCGCTTTCTATGCTGCGGGAGTGGTCACCGGTTACTTCCTTCTTGAAGGCCACCCATATATCGGCATCCTCATGAACCTCGTCGGCATTGGTTTCATGATCATCCCTCTCGTTTTCCTTCTCCCATATTTCACCCTCGTCCTCGATAACCTCTTCAAGAAATATAAGAAAGGTTTCGCAAAGGCCGTCATCGATATCGCCAGACGCGTCTTCGAGCAATATAAGTACGCGAACGTGTTCAGCGAAGAAGACGAAAAGAAATACGAAGAAGAACTCAAAAAAGCCGAGGATGCATTACTCAACGGCGCCATAAATGACCCTGATGTTTATGATGCAGTGGACCCGGATGAGGAAGAAAAAGACAAATAATTCTTTTTATTAATAAAAAGAAAGCCTCAATATGCGAGGCTTTTTTTCTAACCTATTGCATTTTTGATAAGCTTTTTGGCATAATTAGTACAGTTGGTACAATTAATGCAGATTCATTTCACAGGTACAAAACCGATCTTTGAGGAGATCGTCGAGCAAATAAAACTCTACATTGATATGGGTATCCTCAAGCCACAGGATAAGCTTCCTTCCGTCCGTGAGCTTGCTCTTTCCCTTACCATCAACCCAAACACTGTTATGCGTGCGTATCTCGCCCTAACGGATATGGGTTATTTAGTGAGCCTTCCTAAAAAAGGCATCTACGTGGCACCGGAAGAGAATAGGAAAAAAGAAGAAGAGGTGGACCTTCTTTCCTCTTATGTAGAGAAGACTTTGACCGAGCTGCTTGCCAGTGGTATCGGCATTTCCCAAATCGAAGACGCATTACAAAAACTCAAAAAAGGAGAAAAGCAATGATTGAGATAACCAATCTGACCAAGTCATACGACGGTCAGGTCGTCATTAAAAATTGCAACGCCAAAATCCAAGACGGCTCCATCAATGGACTCGTCGGTGAAAACGGCGCTGGCAAATCGACCCTTCTTCGTCTCATCGCCGGTGTCCTTAAAGCGGACTCTGGCAGTATCCTTCTCGATGGGGAAGAGATATTTGAGAATCCAAACGCTAAATCCAAGATTTTCTTCTTGGCCGATGAGCCGTACTTTGGCAAAAACGCCCACATCAAAGATCTGACCATGCTTTATTCGATCTT
>CADCDV010000150.1:0-1717 GCA_902800255.1 uncultured Erysipelotrichaceae bacterium
TCGTGACGACGAATTTACCAGCTAGCTCCTGGGGTTTTTGGATTTCGATCGGATGGAAGAAATCGGAAACGCCATTGGAGATGACATGGTATTCGTTTCTCTCGTAGCCATGGTTCTTGAGGGTTGTGGCAATCATCTCCGAAGGACAATGGATGCGTTTTGTATTTTCGTAGATGTAGGTATTGAAGGCTTTATAAAGGATGTTGTTTGGCCAGGCTTTGGTTCCGAAACCAAGGGCGCATGTGATGTTCTGAGGCTGCATATGGAAAGCGCCAGTGACTGGCTTATGAAGAGCCTGGGCAATGAGCCTTGTTTTGTTAGCCAATTTGAAAGGCAAGAAATAATGGACGATATCCGCCCACTCAACTGCCTTGTATAAGATTTCGTAATCGATATGGCCGAAATTAAAACCTTCTTTCTCAATGATCCACTGGAAGAAAGGGAAACGGAAATTCCTTAATCCGATATAGTTTGGGTCGCTTTCGGTGTTTTTGTCACCGACGCCAAGTATCTTCACCTCGTGTCCGCGTTTGCGAAGCTCTTCGGCGAATCTAACACACGTTGCGCTTGTGCCATTGGTCATCTTGTTTGCGCATTCTAGGACAAAGAGGATTTTCATTGGGCTCATATTACTACTTTTTGACAAAAAAGAATAGACTTGTTCTTTTAAGAACAGAGTTTGCCTATTTTTCACTCAAAACAAAAAGAAAAAAGCCCCATTACAGGGCTTATTCATGCTAGGGTCTTAGAATTTGCCATCAAGTTCGTCATCCATGACAACGGAGCGGCCGCATTTTGGACAACGCTGAACGGTGCCTTGGTAATATGAAGCGCCACAGTGTTTGCACTTCTTCATGACAATCGATTCAGGATTCTCAATCTTTTGCGCGGTCGCGTATTGCTTTGCTTTGATCTGGCTCACGGTGACACTAGTGATTGCAAAAGCAACGAAGAGTTCCCAAACGATCGTGAACACAAGCATCTCTGGTTCGATATAGAAAGTGTCGTTAAGGAGATCTGGAATGATCAAATTGAAGGAATCGATGAGGGATTCGCCGACGCTTTTATCGGAATCGAGGCAAGAACCGAGACTGTGGTTGAACCTGTCGGTGACGTTTCCGAAAAGGATCGAATCGGTATTGTTCCCCTGTATTCCTTCGAAGGCCCAATGTCCTTTGTCCGTGCCTTCGTCGCAGGAATAGACGATGAGCCAGTGGTTTTCATCGCCAAAAAGGTCGACGTATTTATTGAAAGCGTAATCTTCGAGGGTTTGGCTGTATAACCAATTATCTGACGCCCAACGTTCATTATTGACGGTATAGACAGACGGGATAACTCCGGAAGTCTTTTGGAATTCCGAGAATACCGACATAAGCTCTTCCTCTTCCGAAGGAGAGAGAACTCCCGCGTTGTCGATTATCTTAGCGCCGTCATCATAAGGCGAAAGGGGATGCGCACGAAGAGGCGTAGGATGCTTTGGCGCCGTAGCGAGCATGATGCCTATTGGGGCAAGGGCAAAAATGGCTAAAACGATATAAGGCACGGCACCAGCGCCTTTAGGGAACTTGGTGATGTTGACCGTGCTATAGACGATATGAGGGACTCCGGCCCTTGTGTAATAAAGCCAAGCTGAGCTTCCTGGGATTGGGGTTCTCGAAATCAAAGGATGATTGGGGCCACCACCACGTCCGTAATGGTGTCCGCTGAATCCGCCTCC
>CADCDV010000150.1:1725-4844 GCA_902800255.1 uncultured Erysipelotrichaceae bacterium
CCTCCTGATGAATGTGGCATACTAGTTTTCTGTTTTTTTATTGGGTCCGAATCGTAATTGGCCGCCGATAAAGATTATAAATCTTAGCGTGATATTTGAAACACTTTATAGCGTTTTTGGGCCAATATTTTCGACAGGGACACATTTAAGAGGTGTTTTTGTAAAGAAAAATGAGCACAATTCTTCGCTTTATCGCTCTTTTTGGGTTGTGAGCGTGCCCGCGAAAGGCTAAAATGCCTTATATGCTTTTGACAATCATCCATGGGTTGGTCTCACTAGGCATCAGTGCTTGGTTTGGCTATCTCTTCTATACCAATTTAGGTCCTTGGTACTCCCTTATCGCCATTCCTTTGGTCGTACCGATTTTCTATATCCTTTATCTCCTCGTCCTCACCATTCTTTTCATCTATGCAGCCTTAATCAAAAACAAGAAGGCTCCTGATCAGCCAAGCAGATTCTACCTCTGGCTCCTTCGCCAGAATGACTATCTCCTCATGAGCGTCCTCCGCGTCAAGATCATCATGCGCGGACAAGAGCTTCTCCCAAAGGGACAGCGTTTCCTTATCGTTACTAACCACCGCTCAAACTTCGACCAGATGGTCATGATCAAAGCCCTCAAAGAGCATCCGATGATCTATGTCTCAAAACCTGAGAACTTCAAGATGCCGATCGCTGGCCCATTCATCAAAGCCGCTGGTTTCATCCCGATCGATAGAGAAAACCCAACCGAAGGCATTAAGTCTATCGTCAAGGCAATTGACCTCATCAAAGAAGACAAAGCCTCAATCGCCATCTCCCCAGAAGGAACGAGAAACAAGGGTGACGACATCCTTCTCCCATTCCATCCAGGTTCCTTCCAAACCGCAGTCAAGAGTTCTTGCCCTATCGTCATCGCCTCGCTTAACGGCACGGCCCAAATCCATAAGAGAGCCCCTTGGAAGAAGACAAAGGTCTACTTCAACATCCTTAGGACCCTTTATCCTGAGGACTATGCGGGAATGTCCACGGTCGATTTGGCCAAATTATCCATGAACCTAATAACAGAAAAACTAAATGAGGAGGGTTTAATGTTATGAAGAACTATTTGCTTTTCAATCCTTACGCCGACGGCGGAAAGGGAAAAGAGAACGCTGAGGCGCTTCTTCCAGAGATCGCCAAGCGTTTTGAGAATCCTGAGACTCTTTCGATGGTCGATCTCGATACCGAGAAGTTCATGAAGGGCCTTGAGAAAGACGACCACGTCGTCATGCTTGGAGGAGATGGCACTCTCAACCATCTTCCATGCAACTACTACCTTTATCCAAGCGGAACCGGAAACGACTTCCTTAACGATATCAAAGAGGGCGACAAAGAGAATGAGCCATTCTATCTTTTGAATCCATATCTCAAGAAGCTTCCAATCGTTGAGATCGAAGGAAAGAAGTACCGCTTCATCAACGGTATCGGATACGGCATCGATGGCCAGTGCTGCGTCGTCGCCGAAGAAAAGAAGAAAAAAGGCGAGAAAGTCGACTATGGCAAGATCACCATTGGTCTTCTCTTCAAAGGATTCACCCCAAGAAACGCGACCATCAAAGTCGATGGCGGTGAGGAAATCCACCTTAAGAAAGTCTATATCTGCAGCACCATGCACGGCCGTTTCTATGGCGGAGGCATGAACGTCGCTCCAGAGCAGAAGCGTAACTCCGGCACCCTTACCCTTGCCACTATCTTCGGCAAAGGAAAGCTCGGAACCTTATTGCTCTTCCCAACTCTCTTCAAAGGCACCCACGTCAAGAAGTATCCAAAGAACGTCAAGATCATCCCAGGCAAACGCTTCGAGGTCTCTTATGACACCCCATGCGCCCTTCAGATCGATGGTGAGGTTGTGAACGACGTCAAGAAGTTCACCGCTTATATCCCTGAATAAGAGATAAAAACAAAAGCCCCTGCAAAACGGGGCTTTTTTTGATATTTGTCAGGGATTTTCGCTTTTCCTGTGATATGATATTCAGCATGAAAAACCGCACCACTTTTTTTATTGTCCCAACCCTTGCCACCATCCTCTTTGGCTGCGCGCAAGGAACCATCTCTTTAGAAGAAAGACTCCATAACGCTTACATGGACTCCATTGAGGCGAAAGAAGAGAATATCCGCCCGCTCGTTAACCTCACCAAAGACGACAAGAAGGTTGAGATGAACGATAAAGGCGAGGTTTTGCTCTTCACCTTAAACCGTTACCCAGACTCCTATCCCGATGGACAAGAGATAACAATCACCTGGGGCGAATCATGGCTTTGCTCAGTGAAAGAGTTCGAAAACTGGTACTTAGACAACAAGGGTAACATCAAAAACCCGCTTCTTAGGGTTAAGCAAGTCCTTGGCATGAGCCACGAGAGCAAGAACACCTACATCAGCTCATTATGGTTTAGTCCTAGCGATGTGAAGCGACCTGCTTATGTCACCGATGTCACAAAACCAATGGAGCTTAAGTTCGCTGAGGATGAGAGTGAAGATTATAAGAGTTGGTTCGCCAACCAGTTCTACTACTCCTATGACGTTAGCAAGCTCCCGTGGACGAGGCTTGGCTACACCTACGATTGGAGTGAAGAAGCCAAAGACAGATATGGGCTCAGCGAGTTCATTGCCTTCAAAGGCACTAAGGCCGTAGTTGAAAAGACTCTCCTCGTCGAAGATTATCTGAAGACATTTGATAAATAATAAAAGCCCCGATTTGGGGCTTTTTCTTTCATTCGACTACCTTTGTTGCGCTGAAGGTCAAGGCTGACATATCGAGGGTGATGTTATAGGTCCCCTCCTCTTTGAATCTGTAATAGGACCTTGGCTCACCTTTGTATTCGTATTCGTAGAGTTCGATGGTCTCGCTTGAATAGGTGAATGGGAGTTTGTTCACGTGTTTGCCATAGAGATCAGGAACTTCCGTAATGTATTGAGGGGTCGTGTACTGGCAAGTAAAGAGATATGGATGGGATGGGTCCACCACTGGATCGGTAAGACGGCTGTTTCCAATATTTTGTACGTAGAACGTTGAATGCTCTTTATCAGCAATCTCTCCACGTAAGACATAAGTCTTCTTGTTGAGGTAGAGATTCATCTTGCCATCGAAGGTGCTATAGAAG
>CADCDV010000151.1 GCA_902800255.1 uncultured Erysipelotrichaceae bacterium
GAACTCAAAAAAGGAGAGACTAAGTAAGGATGCCTGGCTCACTAAGCAAAACCAAACATAGGATCTTAGCCATCCCGGGGACGGAGAAGACGACGAAGGCAATGGGACTTATTGCCACCGTCAAAACCAAACGTCTCAAGGATGCCTTCGAGAAGAGCAACTTCTACATCGAAGAATATCAGAACCTCATGGCGATGCTTTTTAGCTACGACAAGGAGACCATGTCTCACTATGGCTGCCTCAACAAAGGCGACCTCCCAACCCTCTATATCGTCATCTCCTCGAACATGGGTTTATGCGGTGCGTATAATAGCAATCTCTTCAAGTACGCAGACGCCATAATCAAGCCAACCGACTACATCGTCCCAATCGGCAACAAAGCCATCCATCACTACGACAGAAATGAAAAATACCTCAATATTGTCAGGGATTTTATGGAAGCGGACCTCGATCTTGATATGGAAAAGCTCCGTTCTTTCTGCCTCAAACTGAAGGATGAATTCAATAGCAACAAATACAAGAACATCTGCATCATCTTCACCCATTACATCAACTCAATCACATTCACTCCGTTAACCTTCCAGTTCCTCCCAGTCCAAATCACCCCGAAGAAGTGGAAGAACGAGTCATATTGCCCTCCTCTCTTTGATGAGAACCCGAGGACCCTTATCCACTCGCTCATGCCTGATTACCTCACAAGCGTGCTATACGGCAGATTGCTTGAGAGTGAGCTAAGCGAGCAAGCCTCTAGAAGAACGGCCATGGATAACGCCAATGACAACGCGGATGAGTTACTTGCGAAACTCAACATCGAATACAACAAAGCAAGACAAAACGCCATCACTCAGGAGATCACCGAAGTGGTGGGCGGGGCAAATGCCCACGAATAAAAAGGAGGAGAAGCCAGCATGAAAGAAAAAGAACTAATCGGCAAAGTCGTCCAAGCTGTCGGACCGGTCATCGACGTCCGTTTCCCAGACAAGCACCTTCCTGCCCTTTTGACGGCTCTTAAAATCACCCTTAAAGACGGTAAGACCCTTACCTGCGAGGTCATGCAGCACATCGGTGACGACACCGTTAGAAGCGTCGCCATGGGTGCGACCGAAGGCGTCGAGCGCGGCATGGAAGCCGTCGATACCGAAGCGCCTATCAGCGTCCCAGTCGGACCTTGCACCTTAGGCCGTATGTTTAACGTCCTTGGTGAACCGATCGACGACCTTGGAGGAGACTTCTCCAAAGAGGAACTGAGACCGGCATCAAAGTCATCGACCTCCTTTGCCCATACGCCAAAGGCGGCAAGATCGGCTTATTCGGTGGCGCTGGTGTTGGCAAAACCGTTCTCATCCAAGAGTTAATCAGCAACATTGCCAGTGAGCATAACGGCATCTCCGTCTTCGGAGGCGTCGGTGAAAGAAGCCGCGAAGGCAATGACTTATATTTCGAGATGAAGGAGAGCGGAGTCCTTAAGAACACTGCCCTTTGCTTTGGTCAGATGAATGAACCTCCGGGAGCCAGAATGAGAGTCGGTCTTAGCGCTCTTACAATGGCCGAGTATTTCCGTGACAAAGAACATAAAGACGTTCTTCTTTTCATCGACAACATCTTCCGTTTCACTCAGGCCGGCTCTGAGGTCAGCGCCCTTCTTGGACGTATGCCTAGTGCCGTCGGCTACCAGCCAACCTTAGCCACTGAGATGGGTCAGCTCCAAGAGAGAATCACCTCCACGAACGCTGGTTCCATCACCTCCGTTCAGGCCGTCTACGTTCCTGCTGATGACCTTACCGACCCAGCTCCAGCGACCACCTTCTCCCATCTTGATGCGAGAACCATTCTTGATAGAAACATCGCCGCTTTAGGTATCTACCCAGCCGTCGATCCTCTTGAATCCTCTTCGAACATGCTTGATCCAGCGGTAGTTGGCCAAGAACACTACGAAGTCGCCCGCGGAGTTCAAAAACTTTTGCAGCGTTACAAAGAGCTCCAAGACATCATCGCCATTCTTGGTATCGATGAACTTGGTGACGAAGATAAAGCGGTCGTCGCAAGAGCTAGACGTGTCCGTAACTTCCTCTCCCAGCCATTCCACGTTGCTGCGAACTTCACCGGTTTTGAAGGAAGATACTGCACCATCCAAGAGACCATTCACTCATTCAAAGAAATCCTTTCTGGCAAATACGATTCCCTCCCAGAGTCCGCCTTCATGTATTGCGGCACCATCGAGGACGTCGTTACGAAAGCCAAGAAGATGGAGAGCCAGGAATAATGGAACTTCTTCTCCTCACCCCACAAGGAATCGCCTTTGAAGGCGAGTGCGACGAGGTCTATCTCCCAACCACAAGAGGCCCTCTAGGCATCATGGCGGGATACACCCCAGTCGTTGGCGAGCTTAAGCCTACGGGCGTGGCTAAGGTCACGCTTAGAGGGAAGAGCTCCTATTTCGCTTTGTGGCATGGAGCGGTGGAAGTCAAACCCGAAGACAAGATCGTCATCCTAAGCGAAACCGCCCTTGAAGCAAGCTCCGAAGAAGAGGCCCTTGAGCTCATCAAAGGCAGGCCTTTAAGCATTCCAAAAGACGAGGAAGACATCAAAGTCGCCTCCGCCAAACTCAAGCAATAACCCCCGCAAAACAAATATTTTTTCAATGTAAGAGGTTTCATAAAGAAATCGTAAATTTTTCTTTTACAATGGTCTCATGAACTTTATTTTCATTTCTCCGAACTTCCCAGATTGCTATTACCACTTCGTTGAATCTTTAAACAAAAGAGGTATTAGGGTTTTGGGCATCGGAGACGCTCCATATTCTTCTTTGAATGAGTCATTGAAAGCCAACCTGACCGAGTACATGCAAGTCCTTGATATGTCGGTCTATAACAACATGCTCGATGTCTGCCGTTACTACGAGAAGAACTACGGACCAATCGATTACCTTGAGA
>CADCDV010000152.1 GCA_902800255.1 uncultured Erysipelotrichaceae bacterium
GTCTTTGTCGGGCTTATGGAGCTCAAAATAATATGTTGCTCTAGGAAGAGAAGCCACTTTAAGCAATTTGGAAAGCTTCCATTTCTTATGAATGGATAATAACTCACCAATTACTTTTGCTTTTTCGCCTTGGCTTCCGCGGCTTCCCTCTTTGAGACCAAGGCATCGAGTTTTTTTAGGTACTCGTTCTCCATTTCCAGGTATTCGTTCCTTTCCCTGAGGATCTTCAATTCCTCCTGCTCGGAAACGGATAGCTTGGTTTTCTTGGTTTTCCTTTTCATGACGAATCGTTTGGCTGGCCTGCCTTTCCTGCATTGTAAACCATCCACGCCTTTCTCGTCATATCTTCTCACCCATCGATGGAGCTGGCTTATGCTAATATGCGCGTTTTTGGCTACGGAGGCGACGGAATTGCCCGAAAGGACCTTCGCCACCAGCTCAAACCTTTCTTCAGGCGTCCAATCCTTGTTGGTCGGGGAATGCTTCAGGCCATCGATGCCCAGATCGTCATAAGCCGCCGCCCAATCCCTGACACGTTTCATGAAGTCGTGATGGAAGCCGGGAGATCCCGAGATGTCGATATGCTCGCCGTTTTTATACTTGTCGACGCATTCAAGTTTGAATTCCCATGAATATTTCATAGAAAAAGTACCCCTTTCCTAATGTCTAGGATTTGGGGTACCTTTCAATTGAGGGGGTTTTCTTTTTATCAAGCTTCCTCGATTAGGCCCTTTAGTTCTTTGAGGTTACTAATGATTTGGGCGTGTTCTTTCGCGAAATCGTTTGGTGGGATGAGGTCAACGGCCATAACTGGGATGAGGTTGCCTCTTACGGCGGCTTCAATGCCGTTGATTGAGTCTTCCACCACAATCGCGTCTTCCGGTTTCACGCCAAGCTTTTTCGCGGCTTCTAGAAACATGAATGGATCGGGTTTTGATTTGCCAAGAGCATCTTCCGCATAGATGGTCGCATCAAAAATCCCTGCAATTTCCATTTCTTTTAATCTGAAAAGGTTCTCCGCCCTTACTTTATGAGATGAAGTTGCTAGAGCGATTTTGATTCCCTTCTCTTTGAGATAAGAGATTGTTTCTCTAAAGAAAGGCTTCACTTCAAAGGCACCTACGGAGATGTCATGGTTCACGCTTGCGAGCATGAAGTCACGGTAAGCATCGACATCCAAGGATGGGCGATGGACCCTAAGCTCTTCGCGGACAAGCTTTTCGTTCTTGCCGCACATCCCCTGGCGATACTTCTCAGTGATGTCGACGTTGAACTTCTTATTGGCAGCCAAGAAGGCTTTTCTCCAAAGGCTTTCAGTATCGAAAATAACCCCATCCATGTCGAAGATCACGGCGGTTATTTTTGGGTTTGGTTTATTCATTGATGTTGGCTTCGCTTAAAGCAGAAAGGAAACCTGTATAGGCTGGCTTTTTCTCATAATTCTCAGTAAAGAGAAGAGGATACTGGTTACGTTTCCAAGAGAGGTTATCGGTAATTCCCCAAAGGACGACGGCATTGATGTCGGTTTCTTTGGAGGCGTTGTTCTCTAAAACCTTCTTGATGAGGGTCTTATAGGCATTGCTTTGCTTGTCGTATTCGTTTTGGCTCGTTCCGTTGGTCGTGATGTCGATCTCGGTGAGCTGGCACTTGAGGCCTTTTTGTTTGACGTATTTGGCATCGTTGATGATGTTGTCCATGTTGGCGCCGGGTGGGTTTGGAGACCAACGCCGTCGATGAGGCCTTCGTCGATGGCGTCTTTGAGGATGTTCTCAAGGGCCCAGCTACAAAGATTTGGCTGATAGTCGAAGGCGAAGTCGTTGTAATAAAGCTCAACGTCCATCTCAAGTTCTTCCTTGATTTCGGAAGCGTATTTGAAAGCGTAGTAGACGAAATCGTCTCCAACGGTCGTGTACCAGTTGTTGTTATTGGTTCTAAGGCCACCGTTTTCCACCGCTTCATTGGCGACGTCGATGGCATAGACAAGACCTGGCCATCTTTCATTTAGGGTTTCGATGGTCGTCTTGATGTAGTTTTCCATTCTTTCGAGCATGAGCTCACGGCCCGCTTTAGGGCCATTCTGGGTGTAGTCGGTCGTGAAGAACCAGGCTGGGGTCTGGGAATACCAAACAAAGGTGTGGTGTCTCACTCCGATGCCGTGTTCTTCGGCCCAATCGTAGATTCTCTCAAATGGGGCTGTGGTGATGGCAACACCTGCTGGATCTTTGGAAAGAAGAGCTTGGCAGGCTGCTTGATCGAGGATTCGCTCAGGCTTGCCTTCGTTCTCAGCGGTGATCGAATTGAAGTTATCGAGGGTGATCTTTCTGATTTCGGTATTTCTCACCATCGTGTCGGACATACAGGTTCCGAGTTTGAAATAGTCCTCATAAGTCTCGTATAGGGATTCATTATTAGAGACATAGCCGGTCTTAACGGTTTCTTCACCATAGGTGATCTCAATGTCATCGAGGAGGATTTTCCCATCTTTGGCGGCATCAGTAAGGGTGTAGTTAAGCCTGAATGAGCCAAGCATATCAAGGGAATCGTAGGTCATTTCCATTAATTCCCATTTGCCCTCTATATCGCTTGTGACGTTAACCATCTCGCCTAAGACGGTTGAGGCACGGCCATTCCATGGGACGGCCTCTAACTGAATGGTTTTGATGTTCGAGCCTTCAGGAAGATAGTAGTAAAGAGAGATGATGTCGCCATTCTTGGCGTCTTCGTCTTTGAAATATGGTTTTTCGACGAGGTCAGTTCCGATATAGCCTTCTTGTTTGAGGGTGAACGAAAGAGAGAAGTAGTCATCATATCCATCATCCCCAAAGGAAACGCTTCCCGCTCCTTCGGCTAAGCCTAAAGGGGCTTTCTCACTGTCATCTGGCGATGTCCACATCCTGACGGTGTCGCCGACCTCAAGAGGTTTGCTTTCCTCCGGTTCTTGGCTTGCTGGAGCCGATTTGCGCGGAGTGGCGTTGCAACCACCTAAAGTAGCAATGGCGAATAAAGGCATGGTCACCATCAAAAAAGGAGTCTTTCTTTTCATAATCTTTCCTCGATTAAGAACATTTTACGGATGAACG
>CADCDV010000153.1 GCA_902800255.1 uncultured Erysipelotrichaceae bacterium
CTTTCGTGACGAAGGATCTTAGCGACGTAGTCAAGGGTAAGAGGCTCCATGTAGACCTTATCCGCGATTTGGGTGTCGGTCATGATGGTTGCTGGGTTAGAGTTGACGAGGACGACTTCGTATCCTTCCTCTTTGAGGGCTAAGCAAGCCTGTGTGCCTGCATAGTCGAATTCAGCGGCTTGACCGATGACGATTGGTCCCGAGCCGATGATTAATACTTTTTTGATGTCTGTACGTTTAGCCATAAGTTATTTTCCCTCCTCTTTTTCATAAACTATGTGGTTATTGCAAACTGTTAGGTAGTTGACGCCGTAGAGTTTTTCTCCGATGAACGGAGTGGCCTTGCCTTGCGACAAGAACGTTTCTTTGGTGACCTCGAATTCCTCTTCAAGGTTCCAGATGCTGAATCCGTCATATGGGATTCCGAATATCTCGCGTGGTTTCACGACGAGAAGGTCGATGAGTTTATCTAGGGTGATGATTCCTTTTTTGACGAGCCCCGTGTAGAGAAGAGGGAAGGCAAGTTCGATTCCCGTGATGCCAAATGGTGATTTCTCTAAGCCGCGTGATTTTTCTTCTTCGGTATGTGGGGCATGGTCGGTGGCGATGATGTCGATCGTTCCATCTTTGATTCCCTCAATGAGAGCGAGTCTATCTTCTTCGCTTCTAAGAGGCGGGTTCATTTTCCAGTTGCCGCTTTCTTGGAGCATCGAATCATTTAATAAAAGGTAATGAGGTGCGGTCTCGCAGGTGATATGGACGCCTTCCTTCTTGGCTTTGCGGATAAGCTCCACGCTTTCTTTGGTGGAGATGTGGCAGACGTGATATCGGCATCCGGTCTTTCTAGAAAGTTCAATATCCCTGGCAATTTCCATGTATTCGCTGGCAGAGCAGATACCTCTATGACCATGGGCTTTGGCGTATTCGCCATCGTGGATGTAGCCACCTTTAAGGAGTTCGTTGACCTCGCAATGCGCGACGATCATCTTATCTAGCTCCTTGGCCTTCATCATGGCTTTGAGCATCATCTCTTCGGTCTGGACGCCAACGCCATCATCGGAGAAGGCACAAACTTTTGGAGGCATAAGGGTAGACGTGGGTGCAAGCGTCCCTGTCGATGATGTCTTGTTCTAACTTTAAGGTCTCAAGACTATCAGGGACTGGTTTGAGGTTTGGCATTGTGCAAACCGCGGTGTATCCGCCATGGGCAGAGGCTTTGGTGCCACTCTTGATTGTCTCTTTATAAGAAAAACCCGGCTCTCTCAGATGGACATGAACATCAAGGAAGCCGGGAATAAGAACATAAGAGGTATCAGGTTTGAGATGGCTAAGAAGAGAAAAAGCGGAAACTAAATGCTGAAGGTCAAAGTCGACCTTAGCTCTTCCGCTTTCAATTTTGATTTTTAAATTCGACATATCAGCTCTCCTACCGATATGGGATTCCTTTGGAACCCTGTAAAAATATATAGATACAGAATCAATGATTCAAGGCTTTTTTCAAAAAAATAAAAAGACCCTGAATGTAAGGTCTTTCATTTGATAAATTTGTGCCCTTTTTCGAGAGCGTCCTTTTCCCACTTTGGGGTTTCTCCGCTCTCTTCTTCGGCCAAGAGCTTCTTGTCTTGTTTGGTAAGAGGAAGCTTTTCGAAGAGGTCAGGGCGGTGCTTCTTGGTGAGTACGAGAGCCTTCTTCCTTCTCCATTTGGCGATGGCCTCATGGTTGCCACTATATAAGAGGTCAGGAACCTTCTTGCCATCGTATTCGTATGGCTCGGTGTACTGAGGATACTCAAGGATCGGCTCGTTGAATGATTCATCGACAAGGGAATCCTGTGAGATGGCTCCATCAAGGAGTCTCACTACCGAATCAATAACGGACATGGCAGGAATTTCGCCTCCCGTCAAAACGTAATCGCCAATTGAAAGAAGTTCATCGACATAATCGTTCACTCTCTCATCAACGCCTTCGTAATGACCGCAAACAAGAACAAGATGTTCAAGTTTTGCATAGGATTTTGCGATTTTCTCGTTATATGTGACGCCTCTAGGGGAGAAGAGAACCTTATGTGAATTTGGTCCTGAAACCTTCTTAAGAGCGTCAACTATTGGCTGACATTTTTGGATGAGGCCGGCTCCTCCGCCGATCGGTGGGGTGTCGGTTCTGCCATATTTGTCCGTGGTGAAATCGCGGATCTGAACAATCTCGATTTCCGCGCATCCTTTGGAGATAGCCCTTTTGATGATGGAGTTATTCAAAACGCCTTCGAACATCTCAGGGAAGAGTGTGAGAACGGTGAAGAAGGCGAGATAGTAATCTGTGACGTACTCAACAATCCTCCTATCGGATTATTTGTTGGTTACTATAGAGACAAGGAACTTACTGACGAAGCATTGGGTTCAGGCAACTACAACTTAAAGGATGTTGCATGGCGTGATAACGAAGGTTACTACTGGTTCGTAGGTCGTCACGATGACGTTATCAAGTGTTCAGGATACCGTATCGGACCGTTCGAAGTAGAGAGTGCTCTTATCGAGCATCCTGCAGTAGTAGAGTGCGCTATCACAGCTGCTCCCGATCCTATCAGAGGTCAGGTTGTTAAGGCTAGAATCGTTCTTGCAGAAGGTTATACTCCTTCCGAAGAACTTACCAAGGAATTGCAGAATCATGTTAAGCATGCAACTGCACCTTATAAGTATCCCCGTATCGT
>CADCDV010000154.1 GCA_902800255.1 uncultured Erysipelotrichaceae bacterium
CCGCAAAGCGGTCTCTCTCGGTGGCGGCCGAGTCACCCAAAGCAGTATGGCCGGCGCCCTCGCGGAAGCCTTCTATGGCGATGTACCGCAACAGTTCAAAGAAGAAGCCCTGGACCGCTTACCAAAAGACCTCCGTGAGATCGCCGAACGCTTCGAGGAGTTCCGGAAGGACCTCTGCAAAGCCAGCGGCGTCCACTGGATCGACGGCGGCCATGAACTCATCGACCCCATCCCACCGAAAGACTATAAACCCTGGGAAGATGATATGACCCTCGACGACGCCCTCGAGATCCTCGAGGAGTACAGTAACGGCAACATGTCCTACAACCTCGTGACGGAGTACCCCAACTGCTTCATCTTCGGCTGGAAAGAACCCCGCCTGCAGAACCCGCCCATCATCTTCAAGAACAACTACACGAACGTCTACCACTCCATGCTGGAACTGCCCCAGGACATCGACCTGGAACACCCGGTCCGCACCATCGACCTCACGGAGTACCTCAAGTAACAGAACAGCCGGGAGCACTGCTCCCGGCTGACGCTTTATTCGAACTGCTTATTCCATTTGTCCAGCAAAATGTTGAGCTTCCTGACATCCGCCATTTTCCTTTCGGAATCGTTCCAACGTTTGATGTCGGACAGCAGCATCTCCGTGGCTTTCTCAATGTACTCCTCATGGGTGTACACTTTCTTGCACAACCGGCACTTGTACGACCCATCCTTCCGTGCCTTCATGTTCCCAAGACACTTCGGACAAGCGGCGTACTTCTTCTCTTTTCTGATCATGCTAATACCTCCCACACAAAGCTCTGGCACAAACGTGCCCTGGAAGAGGAAGAAATAATTGCGGAGGTAAGAACTTATTTTCGAGAAAGCGTCAAACCTTGGACAGATGTGGATTTCGTGCCAGAAAGATACCACGTAATAGTACAAATTATGCTATACTTAACGTATTAAATATGAAAGTTACTTTCATCAGAAAGTATTGGAGGAACTAACGTGATCACAGGAACACTCAAAAGTAAAGTCGACAGCCTCTGGGAAATCTTCTGGACCGGCGGCATTACCAATCCGCTCGATGTTATCGAGCAGATGACATATCTCATGTTCATCCGCGACCTTGATGATCAGGATAACCTGCGTGCAAAGGAGTCCGAAATGCTCGGCCTTCCTTTTGACAGCATGTTCAAGGATGAACTCGAGGTGGGGGAGCGCGTTGTCGACGGAAAGCAGCTGAAATGGTCTGTATTCCATGACTTTCCGGCGGAGCTCATGTACTCCACCATGCAGGAACTGGTGTTCCCATTCATCAAGAATCTCCACGGAGACAAAGAAAGCGCCTATGCCAAATACATGGACGACGCTATCTTTAAAGTCCCGACACCTCTTATGTTAACGAAAGTCGTCGACGCTCTCGATGAAATCTATGACATCATGTCGAAAGAAGAAGGCTCTGATGTCCGAGGAGATGTCTATGAATACCTTCTTTCCAAACTTGCAGTCTCCGGTGTTAACGGTCAGTTCCGTACTCCCAGACACATCATTCGCATGATGGGATCCGAAAGCCGACGACACAATCTGTGACCCCGCGTGTGGCACCTCCGGCTTCCTTGTTACTGCCGGTGAATATCTCAAAGAGACTAAGAAAGACGAAATCTTCTTCAACCAGCAACGCAAAGCGCATTACATGAACGAAATGTTCACGGGCTACGACATGGATCGAACCATGCTGCGTATTGGCGCTATGAACATGATGACACATGGTGTCACGAACCCACGCATTGAATATAAGGACAGTTTATCTGACCAAAATACAGACAAAAACAAGTACTCGCTGATTCTTGCGAATCCGCCTTTTAAAGGCAGTCTGGACTACGATATTGTCTCTGCAGACCTTCTGAAAAAGTGTAAGACGAAGAAGACAGAGCTTCTATTCTTAGCTCTATTCCTTCGTTCTTTAAAACTTGGTGGTCGTTGTGCATGTATCGTTCCGGACGGTGTTCTTTTCGGCTCATCGAAAGCCCATAAGGCGATTCGCCAGGAAATCGTTGAAGGTAACCGTTTAGAAGCAGTTATCTCTATGCCTTCCGGCGTTTTCAAACCATATGCCGGTGTTTCCACTGCGATTCTCATTTTCACAAAGACGGATAACGGCGGCACGGATGACGTTTGGTTCTACGACATGAAGGCAGATGGCCTTAGTCTTGATGATAAGCGTCAGGTGGTAGAAGAAAACGATATTCCTGACATCATTGCTCGTTTCAAGAATCTGGACGCAGAAAAAGACCGCAAGCGTACCGAGCAGTCCTTTTTTGTTCCGAAACAGGAAATCGTCGATAACGATTACGACTTGTCTATCAACAAGTATAAAGAAATCGAGTATGTCCCGGTCGAATACCCGCCGACATCTGAAATCCTTGCCGAACTGGATGAACTTCAAATGCAGATTTCCACAGAACTCGCTGAACTTCGAGCGCTGCTCGGCGAAGAATAAGCTTATAAACGATTGAACAAATTTTAATTTGAGGGGCAGAATGAAAGAACGACTTGGTAATTATATTTCTGAATATTCTGTTAGAAATAAAGACGATCAGAATATCCCAGTATATAGCGTCACAAATGCAAATGGATTCTGTACGGAATACTTTGGAAAAGAAGTTGCTAGCAAAGATAAAAAAACTTATAAGTTGGTTCCAAGGAATTATTTTGCATACAATCCATCGAGAATCAATGTAGGATCTATTGATTGTCAAACCAAAGAAGACATAGTCATTGTTAGTCCTTTATATGTGGTTTTTTCTGCAGATGACCGGATTGACAACAGATACCTTTATTATTATTTAAAAAGTGATGTTGCCAATTATTATATTAGAGAAAAGGCTACTGGTAGCGTTAGAGACAATTTGAAGTTCTCGATGTTAGCGGAATTTCCGATAAAAATCAGGCCTCTTGATGAGCAACATAATCTGGCGAAACGGCTGGATCTCTTAAAAAAGCTTATTGACAATTATCAAACTGAAATATCTCTTCTTGATCAACTCATCAAATCTCGATTTGTTGAGATATTTGGGGATCCAGTTTACAACGAGAAAGGATGGCCAACCAAAGCACTATTGGATGTTTGCGAGTCTATAGTGGAT